>CAMAWU010000013.1 GCA_945862025.1 Ferrithrix thermotolerans DSM 19514
ATTGGATAAAAGCCAGGTGAGGGTTGGACTTTTGGATTAGTCATAAGTTCGTGTCGAAGTTTTTCTTGCATAGATTTTTGCTGTTCTGTTGGAACGAATCTGCCCTCAACTCGGGCAGCCATCTCGGTGACAGCCTGAACAAGTTCTTCCACACTCATGTCTCTAATAGAAATACCAACTTCGTCATACATTTTGGTATCGCATAATTCAGGTCCTTTCCGATCACAAATTTCATTCAGTTTGAGCTCATTGTGAGAATCCCTATCTAAAAGCACTTTTGGGTAAATTAATAAGTCTCTATTGATGCAGTCGCCTAATACAACTGGAATTAAGTTGACATAAAGCGTCGGACGTCTAAAAATTTGAGGAATCGTATCCCAACCTGTGCCCGTTGAAACACAAAAAGTGCAATGAGCGCCAAGAAATAGATCTAAAAATTCTGATCGCATACCATTAGTAGCATAATCAATAACCATTGGGTGCATTGAATTAAGAGACTTATTAACAAGAGCGCCCATTCTAAAGACCGTGTAACCCATCTCTGCGAGTTTCTCGGCGGCAGAAACGTAATTAGCGATATCGGAATCACGATAGGAGTGATAAGACCAATCTTTATTTTTAGACCATCCCATAGGATTGGAATTTGCCAAGAAAGAGGAATCTCTGACGTTTAAGCAAACATAACGTGATTCCTTCTTAAGACCTAAAGAGTTCAAAAAATCGAACCCTCTGCGAATTTCGTCAACCGAAAAAGCAAAACTTGCCGGATATTTCAGCAAAAGGCCAAGCCCATCACTTGTTGTGGTCGACTGCAGTAAGTATTTTGGCGAAATTTTTTTGATAAAAAAAAGGATCAACCATCCGAAGGTGCCAGAAATAACAAATTGTTGCCTTCTCAATAAAGATTCAAGAAACATATTTGAGGAAGTATGATGCTGGAGGCAAAATACATTAATTGATTTTATTTTTTTGTTCGCATCGTCTTCTAGGCTGTTAAGTATGCTTAATTCAGTATTTATAGCAAATTCACCAAAACGTGAATTGACTACTGGATGTATTCGTACTGTTCGATATCTATTCATCAACACAACAGTGAAAATAAAAATTAACGCAAATGGCGCGAAAGCAATTTTTTGATAGCCAAACTCTCGTAACCTGGGAAACATGCGTTTATTCACATAATTGAGACTACTCGCTTAGTTAATTTCCGACAATTAGATCAAATTTTTATCACCAAAAAATTTCAGTCGCCTGGCCATGACTTCGTTAAAACACAAGGTTTGCCAATTATATAAATTTTCGCAGCACTTGCACCTCGTGCTTCGTACATTCTTAAAGCAAACCTATATATTCGCTAGTCAAGAAAATTCGGATATTTTTCCAAGAAGCAAGATGCAAACTCTCCACGCATGACTCCACTATTAAGCGGACCTTGTAGATGTGGATCAGTTTTAAAAATCTTTCGGCTTTTATCGCGTAATTGTATTTGTAAATTACTGGGAAGGTACGTGTTATTTACTCGCGATTCCATTTCTGAAACTGACTTCAATATTTCAATTGAGGTCAAATCTTTCACAATAGTATTAGCCCTTATAAAACTTTCGATTTCAACTTCACTTGCTATGCCACGCTTGGCAATCTCCCTTAGGGAAAGAAACTTCTGAGAATGTTTATCATGATATATTTTTGGATGAATTATGAAATTATTTGTGGCAATGTCCTCATAAAAACCAACCATATTGACATACATAATTGGTCGTCGAAATATTTGGGGAATGCAGTCAAAACCAGCGCCTGTGGATATACAAAATTGGCAATTAGCACCGAGGTATAAGTCCAAAAACTCGGTGCGCATGCCATTTGTTGCGTAGTCAATAATTCTTGGGTTATTGGAAATTAGAGGATTCTTAACGATTTGGCCCATTCTGAATACTGTGTAACCGAGTTCAGTCAAAAATTCTGCTGCATCACGGTATGTAGATATTTCCGAGTCTCGATATTCATATTTAAGGAAACTTTTGCCAGTTCGAATCGCTGATAAATAAGCAGAGTCTCTAACCATGAGGCATACAAACTTTTTATTCGCACAGTTCACTGACTGAAGAAAATTATCACCATGGTGAATTTCCGTATCAGAGAACCTTAAATTTTCAGGAATTTTAGGCAATAGGTTTTTGGAATCACGGTTTGATGCGTTAATAATGAAAGAGCTTCTAGATATCTTTTGCGCCAGTGACATAATTAACCAACCCCAATTCCCTTGAATTGTTGGTAATACTTCTTTCCATTTTTTCACCAAGTATGCGTTGGCCGGCGTTCGTTCAGGGAAGTAATAGATAATTAAATGCTTTCGCAATCCAGTGTTGGATTTATGGAGTGCATTTAGACGTGTGACTTCAACCTCCATAAGCAAGTGACCAATTCGCCATGGATTTACTTTGTGAAACTTTATGACAACGAGAGGACGAACTATTAGAACAAATGCGATCGTGATAAAAGCAAATGGCAGAAGAGGAAGTTTGATGAGCGCACCGACCGTGGCAAATTGGCGCAGTTTTGGTGGAAGTTTTGATCTCAAATTCACGAAGTGATATTAACTTGTTTTGTCGTGTTTACGGGGTGAGAGTTGATTCGTGTTGTGAAGGGGCGTAATATGTATGGATAGCCCGACTTGCCGATTGGTAAGCGATCATCGGGGGAAGTAAAACCGAAACAAAATGTTTCTGGTTCATCACCCGAAAGGTCAATTAAAAATACACATGTTGAATATGTTTATTACCACTGCTGAAGATAGTAAAAAATTTGTCGATGTCGTAATCCCCTGGTGGGGATGGGAGATGTTGATCGCTGTGTTTGTCGGCGCGCTATTAATCGACTTACTTCTGCGACATAAAACCGCTCACGTTGTCGAACCTAAAGAGGCACTTCAGCAGACCGCACTGTGGATTGCACTCGGATTGGGTTTTACTGGCGTCATTTACGCAATGTTCAAAGGACAAGGCGAAGGCACTTCTTCGGCAATTGAATATCTCTCGGGTTATTTAATCGAGTACAGCCTCTCAATTGACAACGTTTTTGTTTGGGCGATGATTTTTGTCCACTTCAAAGTGCCGAACCAGTACCAACATCGAACACTGTTTTGGGGAATATTTGGCGCGCTTGTGATGCGATTTATATTTATCGCGTTGGGAGTTCAGGTCATCACTCGCTTTGAACCACTGTTGGTGGTGTTCGGAGTTTTCTTGATCTATACGGGAATAAAAATTATGCGCAGCGGTGATGAAGAATCAGATCCATCTGAAATGCGCACGATGAAACTATTCCGCAAATTTGTTCCTTCGGTAGAGCACTACGACGGACAAAAAATGTTTACTCGCATCAATGGTCGAAGATTTGCTACACCATTACTTGCAGTGCTTGTACTAGTTGAGGTTTCAGATGTGGTGTTTGCAGTTGACTCAGTGCCCGCAGTTTTGGCCGTAAGTCGTGAGCAATTTATTGTGTTCGCATCTAACGCTTTTGCGATTCTTGGCTTGCGATCGCTTTATTTTGTGCTTGCCGATATGCGTGAGCGTTTCGTTTACATGCCTCTAACTATTTCATCATTGCTAATTTTCGTTGGCATCAAAATGTCCGTAGGCATCTGGTATCACATTCCGACTGTTGCATCGCTTGGTGTAATTATTGGTTTACTCGCGATCGGTGTCGGCGCTTCTGTGCGCCACGACCGTCGAAACAGAGCCTAAATTACGCCAATCAACTAGCCTTCGCTCGTGGCGATTGCAGATACAGACATAGAACGACTCCGCGAGTCGGTGTCGATTGTTGACACGATCCAGGGTTATGTGCAGTTGCGTCGCGTCGGGCGCAACTGGGTGGGCTTGTGCCCGTTTCACGCTGAGAAGTCGGGCTCATTTAATGTTCGCGAGGAGACACGACGTTACAAATGTTTCGGTTGCGGAGCATCTGGTGACGTGTTTAAGTTCATCCAAGAAATTGAGCACCTCGACTTCGTCGGAGCGATCGAACACATCGCCGGTAAGGCTGGTTATCAACTCACATACACGACGGGTGGGCAAAGTAAAGATCGTCAACGCTCAAAACAATTGACCGAAATCATGACTCAAGCAGTCGAGTGGTATCACAACCGATTGTTGACAGCGCCTGATGCACGAGTGGCGCGCGACTATTTGCGTGATCGTGGTTTGTCTGGCGATGTTGCACGCGAATTCAAACTTGGTTGGGCACCCGATGATTGGGATGCATTGTCGCGCGACATCGGCGTATCAATTGATCTGCTTCGCGAAACTGGACTCGGGTTTGTCAACAAACGTGGCAAACCACAAGATTCATTTCGTGCACGAGTGATGTTTCCGATTTTTCGTGACAGTGGCGAGCCAGTTGCGTTCGGTGGGCGAGTGTTGCCCGGAAGCACTGATCCTGCGAAATATAAAAACTCACCAGAGACTGCGATTTACGCAAAATCAAAAACTCTCTATGGTTTGAATTGGGCGAAAGCCGAAATCGTCACAGCTGATGAGGTGATTGTCTGTGAGGGATATACCGATGTGATTGGATTCCAACGCTCTGGCATAAAACGCGCTGTTGCCACCTGCGGAACAGCGCTCACCGAAGATCACGTTCGATTATTGAAGCGATTCGCGACAAAAGTCGTGTTGGCGTTTGATGCCGATAAAGCCGGTCAAGGCGCCGCCGAAAGATTTTATGAGTGGGAGCAGCGCTACAAAGTGCAAGTGGGCGTCGCACATTTTCCGCAAGGCAAAGATCCTGGAGATTTAGCAAACAGCGATCCAACAGCGTTGGCAAGTGCAGTTGCAAACGCTCAACCATTTTTGGGTTTTCGATTGCAACGAGTTCTTGATGCAGGATCGATCACGTCGCCCGAGGCTCGTTCGCGCACAGCAGAGCAAGCAATGGCCGTGATCAACGAGCATCCCGACACAAATGTTCGCAAGCTTTATGCGGGTCAAGTTGCGACTCATGTTGGCATCCCAGTTGCAGATTTGGTTCGCCTTGCAGAGCGCGGGGTCAGAAAGCCGACAGTAAATATTTCAGCAGCGCCAAACACACGCCGCGGAGAATCTGCCGAATTTGTTGTGCTTGCCCTGATGTTTTCGCAATGGGAGACAATTGCTAATTGGCTATCTGAAGCGCTGTTTGTTGATGAAGTGCACAGACGAGCGTTTTTGGCAGTAGCCCAAGCGCATGGTGATGTTTCGAAGTCACTTGAACTTGCTGACCCTGAAGCCCGTGAGGTCCTAGAGCGTGCAGCCGTTGCCGACGTTGAAACTCAAGCGGTTCGCGAAGCCTGGAACTTATTATCTGCCGCCGTGCGACGCGAACTCGCACATCGAGTTACGGTAAGCGATCCTGAAGAGATTCGGATAGATCGATCGGCGCGACTTTTACTTGAAAATCTCGAGGTGCCAAGTATGGCAGAATCTTCAGCAGAGCAATTATTGGGTTGGTTGAATATTCGGGTGGGGGAACACGAATGACAGTATCATCGGCGAGAGACACACTTGGGTCTGACTCTGTCCGGTTGTACCTCAACGAAATTGGTCATGTTGGTTGATTGAACGCCGACGAAGAAACAGATCTTGGACAAAAAATCAAAGCAGGAATTTCGGCGCATGAGAAACTTTCTTCAACTTCAGGCGAATTAAGTTTTTCAGTAAGACGCCGGCTACAACGCACCGTTAAAGAGGGTGAAAAAGCTAAAGACCATATGGTGCGTGCGAACTTGCGACTCGTGGTATCGATTGCTCGCAGATACGACCGTAAAGAACTTCAGTTAGCTGACCTGATTCAAGAAGGCAACATCGGGTTAATGCATGCTGCTGATAAATACGACTACGAAAAAGGCTTCAAGTTTTCTACATATGCAACTTGGTGGATTCGTCAGTCAATGACGCGTGCACTTGCCGACCAAGGACGAAACATTCGAATTCCGGGTCACATGATGGAAATTGTCAATCGTGTCCAACGATCTGAGCGTGACTTGACAAGCGAACTTCGGCGTAATCCGACGCCTGAAGAAGTCGCGGCGAGGTGCAGTCTTACAGTTGAAAAACTTTTAGAAATTATGCAACTGGCGATTCCGACAACAAGTTTGGATGCCCCGGTTGGGCATAACACCGACGACTTAACTGTCGGCGACACGATTGCCGACACCGACGAAAACGATCCATTGAGTGCAACTGAAAGAAATCAGTTACATGATGCAGTTGAGCAAACGCTTAAAGACTTACCGCCACGAGAGCAAGAAATAGTTGCAATGCGTTTTGGTATCGGGATGCACAAGCGTGTTTACACCCTTGAAGAAGTTGCTTCAAAAATGAATGTGACTAGAGAACGTGTACGCCAGATCGAGCAAAAAACTTTGGCTCGCATGCGTCACCCACATAACAGTGCCAATCTGCGCGCATTTTTTGAAGAGAAATAACTAGCTAGTTATTTAACAGCGTTTATTTAGCGGTGTTTATTTGGTGAGGTCGACGACCGGCTCCCATTTACGCGAAGTCCACGAGTTAATTAGCGCCTGCTGAACACTGACAACATCAACGGCTTCTTTGAATCCAGGTGTGTAGGTCGTACCGGTAGCTAATGCATTCATGAAGTTCAAATCTTCGATAGCTACAAGGTCTTCGAATCCAATCGCGTTGGCCATACCTGGAGCAAACGCACCATGAAATGGAAACCGATCTCCACCGAAAATTGTTTTGTACCCAGTGTTGACACCTTCTTCCCGCTTATAGAACTGCAATTCATTTAGCTTCTCAAGATTCCATGACAGCGATCCTTCTGTCCCGTAAACCTCGAAAGCATTTTGGCTTTCTGGGCCAACCATTGAACGACTTGTCTCGAAAGTACCAGTTGCGCCATTTTCAAAGTTGCACAACATTGATGCGAAGTCTTCGTTTTCAACTTCACCCTTTGGGTCGCTGGCTGATCCACGTCCATAGTGACTTGCGGCCCCAGTTGGTAATGGCCGATGAGTGATCGTATTATTTTTCATTCCGGTAACTTCTGAAATACCGCCAACTAAAAAGTGGGCGAGTGAAACCGAGTGGCTCAAGATATCACTGGTCACGCCGTAACCTGCTTGCGCAAATTTGAAGCGCCAAGTTAACAAACCAAGTTCGTCGCTGCCATACATCGACAAGAATCTTCCTCGGTAGTGGGTAACGCGACCGATTGCTCCACTTTTGATTAGTTCTCGCGCGTGAATCACCAATGGCGACCACAAATAGTTGTAGCCAACACCAGTGTGTGTCGAATGTTTTTTTGCAATGTTGTAAGCCTCAACTGTTTGTGCTGGTGTGCCACCGATTGGTTTCTCGCTAAAGATTGCTTTGCCTGCGGCTGCCGCTGCGGCAATCATCGGCACATGCAACATATTTGGAGCAGTAACCCAGACCGCATCGACATCCTTAGCGGATACTGCTTCTTCAAAGCCAGTCACCGCCCGAGCAAAACCAAAATCATTAACTGCTCGGTCACGCCGACTCTGTTCAACATCGGCACAGACAACGAGTTCTGGCTTGAACTCTGCATCTGGAAATAGCGAAGAAATTCGCAACGCGGCACGACTGTGAGCTTGGCCCATCCACCCGAGACCCAATACAGCAATACCGATACGTTTTTTCATATTTTTCTCCGTTGTGTTTGGTTATTTAGTTATTTTATTAATCAAGCGTTGACTCGACCGCGAGCAGAAGTCATCGGTACGCGTGGGTCAATTTGTTGCGACTTCCATTCGTCGCGAATCCAGTGGTGGCTCGGGTCATCGCAGAATGCCATTGAGCGGTCGGCAGCGGGCCCTGCCAAAACATTTAAAAAATACATCGGGTACTCTGGCGCGGCAATTGACGGCCCGTGATAACCAGCTGGCAAAATATAAACATCACCATCGCTAAGTGTGACGGTGTCATCAACAGAACCATCAACCGTGTACGCGTGAAAGTAGCCCCGACCATCTCGGTCGCCATGATCAGATTGTTGTTTGCCGATTCTGAAGTAATAGATCTCTTCGTTCATATTTGGACAACCAGCGATGCCATCATGTCGATGTGGTGGCCACGAAGACCAGTTGCCACCTGGTGTCAATACTTCGCAAATAATTATTCGATCGGCTCCAGCAAATGAATCTGGTGTAGCGATGTTGTTTACTTGACGAGTCGCAAACCCTGCACCTCGTGGTTCAACTGGCACTGCGCTGGCTAAGCCATGGTGAGCCGGAAACTCTTTTGTGGCCATAGCTGTGCACACCGCGACTTCACCAGCATCGGCAGAAAGTGACAACTTAGAACCAACTGGGGCATAAAACCAGTCAGCGACTGCTGCGAATACTCCAGGTCGGCCAGCAAGCGAATAGTTCTTGTCGTTGCATTGAACGCTCGCCGAAATCGATGACAGTGGAACTATCACAGCTTCGCGATCAGCGAGATCAATTTCTACAGTTTTGTTTTTGGCCGTGGATGAAAAGTCATAAACATCGATGCCGCAATATGTCCAGCCTGCAGTCTTGACGTCTAATGAAACTGGTTGGTTGGCACGAGCCAGCGAACCTTGTGGGTAATACCAACTCGAAGTTTTACTCATCGCTCGTATTCCCCACTCTAATTATTTGAACCATGAACAAGTTTTGCTGCTCGGCCGATCGCGTTCTCAACGTCGTTATCATACGGAAATAGTAACGGTCGACCTGCAACTAATCCGATCACATTGGGAATCTGTAATGCTCCAGCCCATTCGCTAAAAGTTGCATCTAGTTTTTCGCCAGGATCACCGCCGAGTAATAAAATCGGCATCGTTGTAGCGCCACCTAAAGATTTATGGTTTGTCCATGCAGGAAGTTTCAGCCAAGTCAGACCCGAGTACGAGCCAAGACCTGCAGCGATTGAAATAATTTTATCCAGTCGGTCTGTAGATCGATCAAGCGCTGGCAAGCCATTGACATCTTTTGTATACGGCAGTGGTTCGACTAAGCAAACGATGTTTCGTTCAGCCAACAAGCGCATCGCATCAACTACATATTCAATAGTTTTGCCAACACCCGCATCGGTGTTTTCGATACGCAGCAAAACTTTGCCGCCGTCAAGACCAAGCGATGCAATATGGTCGGCATCGTAGGCCGTCATCGGGTCGTCAAGTCCCCACATCGAGCCGAGATAGCCACCACGATTCATCGTGCCGAAAATAAGTTTTGATTCAAGAGCGCCAAGCCAAGCCAGTTCTTCAACAATGTCTGCACTTGCCAATAAACCATCAACCAGTGGGTTGCTCAAACTTCTCATCAGTCGGTCAAGCAGCGAGTATCTATCAGCAATTGCAAATTCGTCTTTACCAGCGGCGAGTATGCCTCTGGCTGTGTGGTCTGCAGCAACAATCAATAATCTGCCATCTTTGCCGATTAGTTTGCGACGTTTACGATTAGAGACGGCGTTTACGAATGATTGTGGATCGCGGACTCGCGCCTCAAGAAGTTTTTGGTATTGCGATCTATTGAGCGAAGACACAATCTAACTCTTGATTTTTGCTTGCTCAGCGATGAAAGAACGCAAGATTTCTTCAGTCGGCATCGCATCAGCGCAAGTAAGTTTGGTTGCGACGTAAGCACCAGCGGCATTTGCAAACTCGCCGATTTCACGAATTGACCAGTTATGAATTAAGCCGTGCGAAAGAGCGCCGCCAAACGCGTCGCCTGAGCCGAGGCCGCACACGAGTTTGATCTTGAGTGGGGCAACGCGAATTCGTTCTTCGGTAGTTGCCAGCATCACGCCCTCAGCACCAAGTTTGACGATGGCAAGTGAAACTCCATCAGCGAGAAACTTGTCAGCGATTTTGTCTGGGTCGGTTAGACCGATTGCCATCTCGCACTCTTGCTTATTGCCAACAACAACCGAACAATGTGCGATCGCGGCACGAGCAGCAGCGCCAGCAGAATCTATAGACGACCAGAAACTTGGGCGATAATCAAGATCAATCACCGTGTGCTTTTTGCGACTTCGTTGCGCAAGCCAATGCATTGAAGACTTCGCAGTCTCGCCATGCGACAGCGCGCATCCACTCATCCAAAAAACGGCACAGTCATCGATCAGTGACGTTGGCACTGAATTTACGACGATAGTTGTATCCGGGGCATTCGGTTGCCTGTGAAAAATAAGTTTTGGATCTTCAGGTGGGTCAAGTGCTGCAAGCACAACAGGCGTAAGTCCATTTGGTTCACTTGAAACAAATTTTGTATCAACATTCCAGGTATTGAGTTTGTTGACGATGTATTGCCCGAGTGCGTCTGAGCCGACTTTGGTCAGCAACACAGCATGATTTCCAAGTTTGGCTGCGGCTACTGCAACATTGCTTGGGCTACCTCCAACACTTTTCGAAAAAGTTTGCTCGCTACCAAATGAAGCTCCGGCTTCGACTCCATAGAGGTCGATACTCACTCGACCGACAGTAACAACAGTGTTTTTCATCAGGTTTGAGTTTAGGTTGCAGGCGAGCGTTTCTTTGAATCGTTGGTGTTAAGCGACTAGTTTTCTTGCATGCGTATTGCAGTTTTTGGGGCTGGTCGAATGGCCGAAATTCGAATTGAAGACATGGTTAAAGATCCTCGAATTAAAAACATTTCGGTGATCAATCGTTCGCCTGAAAAAGCCGAGTCGCTTAAGTCAAGATTCGGTGTTGAGATCGTTTCTGAAAAAGACTTTAAGCCACAAGACTTTGATTCTTATGTGATTACGACCGGCACTTCACATCACGCTCAAGCGCTTGATTTAGTCTTGGGGCCCAATCGCAAAATTTTATGTGAGAAGCCAATTGCTCTTGAACTTGCAGACACTGATGCAGTGTTGGATCGCGCAAAAAAAGCTGGCGCTGAGATTCAAGTTGGTTTTCAACGACGATTTGATCCACCAATTGCAAAAGCCAAGCAACTAATTGACAACGGTTCGGTCGGCACGATGTATCACATTCGCTTTTTATCGAATGATATTGAGCCTTCATCTCGTGAATTTCTTGCTGGCAGTGGCGGAGTGTTTCGTGATCTTCATGTACATGATTTTGACTTAGCCGAGTGGCTTTGTGACGAGCCGATTGCAGAAGTATTTGCAACTCGCCGAGTTCGCGAGTTTCAGCAATATGCCGAGTTTGATGACGGTGATGTTTCGCTTATCCATGCAATGACACAATCTGGAGTTCAAATAAGTATTTCAGGTACTCGTCATGACCCGCGTGGGCACGATGTGCGTTTTGAAGTTTTCGGTTCAAAAGATTCGTTGAGTGCAGGTCTCTCTCCGCGGACTCCCCTTAATTTGCTTGACTCCGGCATTGAACTAAGCACTTCGCCGTATACGGGCTTTGTAGATCGGTTCAGAGAAGCGTTCAGAGAAGAAACCAAGGCTTACATCGAGTGGATCGCCGGTAATCGAAATAACCCATGCCCGCCAGATTCGGCACGAAGTGGTATTTGCGTTGCGATCGCCTGTGAAATTTCGGCAAGAGAAAAGCGCGTTGTAAAGGTTGCTGAAATCAGAGGATCATGACTCGGTTGAGAGTCGCTTTAATTGGTCTCGGGCGCATGGGTCGAGTTCATGCGGCGGCACTTGCTAAATCTGAAACTGTTGAAGTAATCGCAGTGGCAGACCCATCTGAACAAGCAATTGAATTTGCGAGATCCCTATTTCCGAAAGCTGCAATATTCGCGGATTATAAAGAGGCTTTAACCTATGATCAAGTTGAAGCCTGCCTGATTGCATCGCCAACACCATTGCATCCACAAATGGTACGAGACGCTCTCGCGCATGGTTTGCATGTTCTCTGCGAGAAGCCACTCGCACTAGATATTAAAGTTGCAAACGAACTAGCAAATATGGCGACGAATGCAAATCTCGTTTTGCAAATTGGTCACTGGCGAAGATTCTCACCACCGTGGGCAATTGCAAAACGAATGTTAGACAGCGGCGCAATTGGCGAACCAATAATGATTCGCCTTTCGCAGTGGGATGCAAACTCGCCACCTGCAAGTTTCTGCGATGTAACTGTCAGTGGCGGCTTGGCAATTGATTGTGGAGTTCACGAATATGATCTTGCTGAGTGGCTTTTCGGTTCGCCAGCAACGGCAGTTCGTGCGTGGAATCTAACTTTGGTTGAGAAATCACTAGCGGCAGTTGGGGATGTCGACAATCTCTGTGCCATTCTCGAATTTGATAACTCACGCGTAGCGTTCGTTGATCTCTCGCGCAATTCTCGTTACGGCGATGATGTGCGAACGGAAATTCTCGGCAGTGATGGCGCAATTTACGTTGATCTATTGCCCACAGGTCGAACCCGACTTGCAACTAAAGATGGCATGGTTGAAGTTGACGGATCTCAAGTCGTAGACGCGACGGCTGCCGGAGTTGAGAATCAACTCAACGCATTCGCTGCTGAAGTTTCTTCGCGCGGGTCAACTGATCTACCTGATGGCCATTCAAGTGCGCGGGCTACGCAGATTGGTCATGCTGTTAATTTGGCGGCAAAAACTGCTGATCGAATTGAGGTCTGAGATGTATGAAAAATTTGAGGGCCGAATTGTGCTGCACCAAGACGATGTCGGGATGTGTCACGGAGCAAACGTTGCTTTCAGCGAACTGTCAAATCTTGGCTCAATAACAAGCGGTTCAGTGATGGTGCCATGTCCATGGTTTCGAGAAGCCGCAGAGATGGCCGCTTCAAATAAACAACTTGATCTTGGTGTGCACCTAACGCTGACGGCTGAAAAAGAGTTTTATCGTTGGCGGCCCCTAACATCGGCCAACAAATCAAGCGGATTAGTTGACGGTGAAGGTTATATGTGGCGAGACGTCAGTTCGGTTCGTCTTAATGCCAATGTTGATGCTGTTGCGTTGGAACTTCGGGCACAAATTGATTTTGCTCTCGCAAGTGGTTTTGATGTGACTCATCTTGACGCGCATATGGGGTCGACACTTGCCCCAGAGTTTTGTGCGGTCTATCTGGCTCTCGGAGTTGAGTATCAACTCCCAGTATTGCTGACGAAAAAACTCTCGCAATACGGACCGAATAATCACATAGTTGGCGTAACTGATGAGCAGTTTGACGAGTTTGTTGTACTAGCTGAGGGCGAAAAATTCCCGATTTTTGATCGAGTGCTAGAAACAGATTTCAACCGCAAGTCAACTACGCATCTTGATGATCTTGCATACCAAACAATGTTTACACAAAATCTGACCGGCTTAACATTTGCCGCGCTGCACCCAAATGCACCAGGCGAAGTTGAAGTGATCGAACCAAATCAGTTTCACGTGCGAACCCAAGAGTACGAAATATTTACTTCGAAAACGTATCTGTCATGGCTTGCTAAAAAAGAAATCAAACCAATCGGAATGCGCGAACTTCGGGACGAAATGCGCCTAGCGAAATAAAAAACTCGTAAGTTAATTAGTTTTTGAAATATGTTCTGGTATCCCAAAACTTTTGGTGATCATTCGCGTAGCTACAAGTACAACTCCCGCTGTACACGCTAAGAAAATTGGATATGTCGATATCCCGACTCGTTCAAGTAACTGACCGGCCACCCAAGGCAAAGTCATTGAACTTAGGCCGGCAGTGCCAACTATTCGCGCAGTTGTTTTGCCAGTAAGTGAAGTACGGCTGCCGATGAAACTAAACATCAGCGGAAACTGCGGTGCTGCAGCCAAACCATAGATAAACGCACAGGGCAGCAAAATTGAATCAAATCTGAAATATAAAGCCGCGCAGACGGCGATATTCGCGAGTGCTGCGATTTTAATAAATATGATCCCGTGGCTACGGCGAGCCAAAAATACGGTTGCAAATCTACAGACCATAAAACCTACCCAAAATGTCGAAGTTAAAACTGCAGCTTCGTTCTTTGACAAACCAGTTTTGATTCCGTAGGTGTAAATCCAAGTAACAAATGCAACTTCAAGTGCAACATAGCCAAGAAAAAACATCATGATCAATGCGAGTTGTCGTCTAGAAATTTTTTCGTGGCTTGATCGAGTCTCTAGATGCGGGTCAGCCGGTGATTTATGAAACATAACAATCATCGCAATAGTGCAAAGCGCGGCGGCGACGAACCAAAATGCAAGCGATGCATCTCCAGTTAATGCGTCTGATCCACGAACTATCAGCGGGCTCAAAATCGCTCCGACTCCGAACATCGTGTGCATCAGCGCAAGACGCGGGCCAACTCGTTCTTTGAGCTCCCATACGATCAATGTGTTGCAGCCAACATCTGAAGTTGAGATCGATGTTCCGAATAATAAAAACATCAATGCCAAAATGAGTCGATTCGACACAAATGGAATAGTTGCTAGGCAACAAGAGCCCGTAAATAGTGCGGTTCCGATCAAACGATTGCCAAAACCTTTGTCGTAACCACGTGCAAAAATTTGCGTGCCGATGATGTATCCCAGGCCATATGTAACAAGAACAATGCCGACTGAGGCGATAGTTGTGCCTACTTGCTCGGCCAATAGTGAGATAGACGGTCCGATCAAGCCGAAAGCCACGCCAACAACTAAAAACACGCCGAAATATGCGCGGTGTGAATGTGAAGTTGGCTGCGCGATTATTCCAGTATTCACCCCACGCACGCTACGACTTGTGGAGACTGCGTCGACGGATTACCGGTAGAAACTCGCGAAAGTAAATCGTGTGCAGCCTCTATTCGAGTGGCCCACGCTAAGTTTTTCTCATTTCGACTCGTCGCCCAAACTAAACCCACGATTTCGCCTTCGTGGTTGATCAATGGTCCGCCTGAATTACCAACTACAACCATTGTTTCAACTTCAAGACCAGGGCGAGAAATTTTATTTTTCAGATAAATATCCTCGGTGTCAATCCGAAGAATTTCTTTAATCTTGGCGGAGATAGCAAACTGTTGTGAATCTTCAAACGCGACGAATCGAGCATCAGAACCCTCGACAGCGTCAGCAAATTTTAAGGGCACTAGGTTAGTTGTTGACTTTCTGCTGTCTATATATAACAGAGCCAGATCGAGGTTGATGTCAATCGCAACTACTTTTGCATTCAGTACTTGACCGTCGATCGTAGTTATTGAAGTCGATGTCTGGCCCGCGACTCCGTGGGCGACGGTAACTATCAGGTCTTTACCAATTACCGTTCCGACGGTCTGCGTCGGTGAACTTTTGCAGCCAATTGAAGTGATCAATACAACCGAGTCATAGTGGCTTGGCCACGGTTCGGCAAACAGATAGTTGATCCCAAAGGTGATCGTAAGAACTAGTGCAGCGATGGCAGAGATTTTTTTTGGTCTGATTTATGGAAACGATAGTTGACTGAGAACTTTTCTACTAGTTTGCTACCGTTAGTCGTACTTCGGTCGTAGCAACAATTGTTGACTAGGTTTTATAGACCGCTGGCTTAGTAGATGATCGGTGTCTCAGTTTTTGCTGGTAAGGCCGTAGGCGTTTTCGGCAGGGAGTTCGTCCATCAAGTGAGGGAAAGGGTAGTTTCCTCCGAGAAGTCGTTTCAATATCGGAGTCGCCCGGGATAAAACTTCTGGCGAAACTCCATTTTTTTGATCTTCAAATGGTGTTACAAATTTTGCAAGATATTGAATCAACACACCAATACGGTCTGCATTCGAGTTATTTGGCATTGCACAATGCCAAACCATGCCATTGAAAATTACGCAGTCACCAGCTTCGCCAAGTTGTCTAGATGCACCTTTGTAAAATTCGTCAGCATTTTCGGGCCATGAAAGTTCTCGTTGCGAGCCGGGTGAGTAAGCGGTTGCCCCATTGTCCGTGGTGAATTCATCGAGCAATATTGTCACTTGAGCATTTAACGCAAAACTTGAGTTCATATTCTTGGGAAACGAGCCAGGTTTAAATATGTCTAGGTATGGATAGTCAACATGTGGCTCTTGACCTGCAGCACCGGGCATCAATCGATTTGCGGCAATCGAACCCAAAATAAACTCGTTTCCTAAAAACTCATTTAAAACTGTCACGACTTCAGAATTTTGAACCATCCGTTCAAAAACCTGACCTTTGTTCAGAAGATTCCATACTCGGCGTTGCAAGTGGATTTTGTCTTCATTGGCACCATGAAAGTGCGTCGCTTTGTCAGATTCATGAGTTGAGTAATGCAAGATGGCATCTCGGGCAACTTTTACTTCGTCGGCGCCAAATGCACCCTTAATTAGAACAGCACCGTCACCGACGAGTAATTCATTAACAATATCTACGGTCTTATTTTTGACCTGCGACATTTCAAGTGTCAACATTGCTAATCCCCCAAACCGAATTCAAAAAATTTAACCAAAGATTTAATCCGAAGCCGTGTCAAAATAGTATCTCATCAGTTATTTTTCTACTAGTTTATTTCGGGAAATTATTCAAATAATAATCAAATAATAGAGGACATTTAAAATGACTAAGACCAAAGTTTCAGTAGTCGATCGCCTAGTTGGTAACCCGATTTCGTGGGGTGTTTGTGAAGTGCCTGACTGGGGCTTTCAACTGGACGCACGCATCGTGCTCAGCGAGATGAAGGCTGTTGGTCTTAAAGCAACCGAGCAAGGACCAGTTGGTTATTTGGGCAGCACACCTGAAGAAGTATCAAAAGTTGCGAACGAATTTGGTTTGCCAATCGTTGGCGCTTTCGTTCCATTAATAATGCACGATCTTGCACAACGCGATGCGATGCGCAAAGCAATTCATTTTTCAGCGAAGCTTCTTAGCGAAACAGGCAAAGGTTTTTTCATCACTGCTGTCGTAGTCGACGAATCTTGGGGCAAGCGTTTTAAATTATCGGACGCTCAGTGGCAAGCAATGTTTGACGGATTTGCAGAAGTCGATGAGATTTGCGCGAGTTATGGAATTCGCCAAGTATTACATCCGCATCTAAACACACTCGTCGAAACGCAAGATGATGTGAATCGAGTACTCGCTGGATCAAATGTTCGTTGGTTGCTTGACACTGGCCACATGCTGATTGGTGGCACTGACCCCGTGAAGTTCGCGCGTGAAAACTTTTCGCGGATAGATCACTTTCATGTCAAAGACGTAAAGATGGAGATTGCGAAGCGATTTTTGGCCGGTGAAATAAATTTGATGGAGGCAACCCGTGATGGGGTGTTTTGTGCTGCAGGAGATGGCGACGTCAAGATCGCCGAAGCCATCGGGGTAATGGAGTCGAACGGCTATGAGGGTTGGTATGTGCTTGAGCAAGACATGGCGATCGTTGGCGACCAGCCTCGTGATGCAAAGATTTCAACCGCTGGCGTGCGCCGCAGTATTGGATTTTTAGCAAAACTGGGTTAATTAAGAATTTGGCAAATTAGTGTCAATTTGGCTTGTGGCAATCAGGTCTTTGGGCTACCGTATTTCGGGCAGGAATCATCCTGCTCGAATAACTATGCATAAAGGGGAAAGTAAATGAAGATCCAAAAAACATGGGGAGTAGTCATCGGTGCAGTAGCACTTTTGGCACTCGCCGCATGTGGTGGTTCATCAGATTCAGCATCTGATACAACAGCCGCAGAAGATACAGCAACTGTCACAGCAGGCGAAGACATCACAATCGCAGTTATCACCCACGGTGATGACGGCGTGTTCTGGTCAGTAGCTCAAAAGGGTGCAGAGGCTGCAGGTGCAGCACTTGGTATCACAATGTTGTACCAGGGTGCAAACAACAACGCACAAGATCAAGCACAAATGATTGAGCAAGCAGTGACAGACGGCGTGCAAGGTATCGCTGTTTCACTTGCTGACCCAACTGCTCTTGACGGTGCACTTAAGAAAGTTGTCGCTGCAGGAATTCCATTGATCACACTCAACTCAGGTTCAGACCTCTTCAAGGGCCTCGGCGCGATTACGCACGTTGGTCAAGACGAGACTGTTGCCGGTAACGGTGCTGGTGAGCGTCTTAAGGCCGCTGGTGGAAAAGTAATGCTTTGCGCAAAGCAAGAGCAGAGCAACGTTGCACTCGAAACTCGTTGTAACGCAGCAGCCGAAACATTCGGTGGAAAAGTTATTCAGATCACAACTTCAGGTGACGCAGACCGCGTTGCTCAGCAAGCTGAGATCAAGGCAGCAATGGATGCAGATGCATCAATTGACTCGTTCCTTGGAACAGGACCAGTTATCGCAGTTGACGGCGCAAATGCAGCCGCTGAACTCGGTCGTGTAATGCCAACAGGCGGATTTGACCTCTCAACAGAAATTCTTGAGTACATCAATTCCGACAAGATGACATTCACAATTGACCAACAGCAGTTCCTTCAGGGATACCTCGCTGTTGTGTTCCTCTACCTCAACATCACCAACAAGAACACTGTTGGTGGCGGATTGCCAGTTATGACAGGCCCAGGATTTGTTGACAAGGCAAACGTTGTCGCAGTTCAGGAACTTGTAGGCAAGGGAACCCGTTAATTAATTCGTTTAACTACGAAATAATTAAATAGATAAGTATTTTTCGAAGTTGGTTCGTTCGCTCAGAAGTTAGAGCGAGCGAACCAACTCGATTAATTTTTAGACGCAAATTTGATTTTGATTTAGTTAGTTGTTTAGTATTTACAGAATGCAACGGGGGATAACAGCGTGAGTGAATTTGATGGCCTAACGCCACTCAAGCCGAGTGACGAAAGAATCTCTTATCGCAGTCCTTTGAAGAGGTTGCTAATTTCTCCAGAAATCGGTGCGCTGATTGGTGCTGTCGTGGTGTGGGCGTTTTTTTGGGGCAATGGCGACAAATTTGGAACTGCAGGTAGCACCGCAAACTTTTTAGACGTAGCAGCACCACTCGGAATCATGGCGGTTGCCGTATCGCTATTAATGATCGGTGGAGAGTTTGATCTTTCGGCTGGGGTAATGACCGGCGCGAGCGGGGTCACGATTGCATTGATGGCGAAGCATTTCACCGATAACGGAGTCTCATTATTTGTATGTATTCCGGCAGCGTTCTTGTTGGCTGGATGTGTTGGTTGGTGGAATGGTTTTCTTGTTAACAAAACTGGTTTACCCAGTTTTATAGTCACCCTTGGTTCGTTTTTTGTTATCAAGGGATCAAACCTTGTTTTTTCGAAAAGAATTAACTCACTTGTAAACGTCTCGGGCATTGAAAAAGCGGAAGGATACAAGTTCTTCAAAGCAGTTTTGGGTGGTGAAAATAAATTTGGTGACACAAAATATCGTGACGTCATTTTTGTCGTTGGGGGAATTTTGTTTGGTGTTTTACTAATTGGCGGGTTTATTGAGCAGTCATTCTTGCGCGCAGAACAAACATCAAAACCAGCCTTGCTTGCCGCAGTGCTCGGGGCAGTTGCAGGAGTTGCTGGAGTAATGGTGTTACATCGCACCGACTCAGTCAAAGGCAATGTTGTTGCAGGTGTAATTGGCTTATCGGGTTCGGCGATGGCGATTGTCTCATATTCTCGTGCGCGATTTCAAAGTCGAGAACCTTTTGTTGGTGCGCTGCCTGAAACGGCTCGACCATTGATCATTCTCGGGTTACTCGGAACAGCGGTTGCATCTTTAGCGGGCCAGTTATTTGATCGCGGCGAAGAGAATGTGATGCTGCAGTGGCTTCCGAGTTGGTTGAGACTCGCTGTCGCAGTTGCTGCAGGTGCTTTGCCACTTTGGTTCTTTGTGCGTCAAGTAATGCGCGGCGATGTTGAATTTCGAGCCAAAGCAGTGGCGTTAATTGTTGTTCGGCTTCCAATCATCTGTCTAGTCTCGCTGATTGGCATTGTCTCATTGTTCCAATTGACAACAGTTCAAGCAGTGCGTGCAGTTTTGATAACAGTGGCTGGTACTGGTGCGGCGACTTGTTTATATCGTGCTCGAAGTATCGCCAGTAAGCATTCGACAAAACACTTTATTAATTTAGGTGTATTGATGTCGGCATGTTTTGTAGTCGTTGCGTTTGCAGTCCGGGCCGATTCAAGTGCACCTCGATTCCGTGGCGGAATCTTCACAACGCTTTTAATTGGTGCAGCCCTCGTGCTTGCTACAACTCTTGTTGAGGCTACGCAGCAGAAAAGAACTTTGGCTGACTCGAATGCCGATCGATTCGGTAAACGACTCGTCCTAATAGGCATGATCATCGGGTCAATTGCCCTTGGCACACGACTTCTATTTTCTGACGGCGTGTTTCGAATGTCGGTATTCTGGTGGCTGTTCTTCACTGCAGTCGGTTCATTCGTTTTGACCAAAACCAAATATGGCAACTGGATCTTTGCCGTCGGTGGCAATAAAGACGCCGCACGTGCAACTGGTGTACCGGCAGACAAAGTCAAGACGGCGTTGTTTATGGCAACTTCGCTGATGGGCGCCTTCGTTGGTGCAATGATTTTGATGCGACTTAACTCGGTTCAAGCACAACAGGGCGACGGTCAAGAGTTTGAATACATCATTGCGGCAGTTGTTGGTGGCAACTTGATGACCGGTGGTTACGGCTCGGTCATTGGTGCTTCTCTCGGTGCCTTAATTATGGCTATATCTAAAAACGGAATCCCCGCTGCGCAATGGAACCAAGACGGACGGTTCATCTTCTTGGGCGCAGTTTTGCTTGTCGCAGTGCTCGTCAATAACTTTGTAAGAAAGAAAGCGAACGAACAACGATGAGTAACACAACTCCGCTTCTTGAGCTTCAAAATATCGGCAAGTACTTTGGTAATGTCAAGGCACTCGAGAATGTTTCAACGACCGTTAAAGCCGGCGAAGTTACTTGCGTACTTGGTGATAACGGCGCCGGCAAATCAACTTTCATTAAAATAATCAGCGGTTTGCATAAGCCAAGTACTGGCAAGTACTTGTTTGAAGGTCACGAGGTTTCATTTGATTCACCTCGTGAGGCGCGCTCGCTCGGTATCGCAACTGTGTATCAAGATTTGGCGATGGCTCCATTGATGTCAGTATGGCGAAACTTCTTTCTTGGTTCAGAACCAACAAAACGTTTCGGGCCAATTAATTTGCTGGATACTAAATTTGCGCGCGCCACGGCAAAAGAAGAAATGGCGAAGTTGGGCATTGATGTTCGCGATATCGACCAACCAGTCGGAACCTTGTCAGGTGGAGAGCGTCAGAGTGTGGCAATTGCTCGCGCGGTCTATTTTGGGGCGCGAGTTTTGATTCTCGATGAGCCAACATCCGCTCTCGGTGTGCGTCAGTCAGATTTGGTACTCGGTTATGTCAAGGCTGCAGCCGCGCGCGATCTCGGTGTTATTTTGATTACGCACAACCCACAGCACGCTTTGCCAGTTGGCAATCGTTTCTTGATTCTAAATCGCGGTCAATCAGTAGGGCATTTCGAAAAACAAGATCTCACATACGAGCGTCTAATTGAGTTGATGTCGGGGCGTGTCCACGCTGCGTAGACAGTGTTTTGGCACAACGGTTGAAACATTAAATAATGCGTGATGATCAGTGGCTCGGCTTAATTGAAGCGCGCCTTCAAAGCCCAAATGCGGCGGCAAAGGCGTTAAAAAGTCGCAAGCGTCGAAAATTAATTACTGATTCTCAGTTATTTATCGTTGCAGCGGATCACACCGCACGCGGAATGCTCGGCGTCGGTGACGATCCTTTTGCGATGGGAGATCGTCGTAAGTTGCTTGAAGCATTACTTGTCGCTTTAGAAAATCCACAAGTTGATGGTGTGCTGGGTAGTGCTGATGTGATTGACGAACTTGCGCTACTCGGTGTGCTTGACAACAAACTTGTATTTGGCACAATGAACCGTGGCGGAATCATGGGAGCCAGCTGGGAGCTCAATGATCGGATGACGGCTTACACACCGCAAGACATTGCCGCGAGAGGGCTTGACGGTGGCAAGGTCTTATTGCGGCTTGCCGATGATGATGCGGGCACTGGCCCGACTATTGAAGCGGTTGCTAAGGCTGTCACACAGATGGCTGATTTGAAATTGCCGATCATGGTTGAACCCTTGCCGTATACGGGCGGTAACGGTGGCCCAGCGAAATATATTGATGACAATGACAAACTCTTGCGAGCAGTTTCGATTGCATCAGGCCTTGGTTCATCATCGGCATACACATGGCTGAAGGTTCCTGCAGGTTCGCAAGTTGAACGAATGATGGCAGCGACAACTTTGCCAGGTCTAATTCTTGGCGGCACACCAGGGCCAGACCCTGAAGCAACGTATTCATCATGGGAGCGAGCGATGAAAGTGCCTAATGTTCGAGGCTTAGTTGTCGGAAGATCACTTCTGTTTCCAAAAGACGGCGATGTGGTTGGCGCGATTGCACGTGCAGCGCGTATTGTTCGTCCATGAAAACTATCCGATTGACTACTGCACAGGCACTTGTAAAGTTTCTGGTCGCTCAACGAATACTTATTAACGGCCGCGAAGAAAAATTGTTCCCAGGAGTTCTGGCGATTTTCGGCCACGGCAACGTAACTAGTCTTGGTGTTGCGCTTGACGAAGAGCGAAAAAATATTCGCACTTGGCGTGGACAAAACGAGCAAGGCATGGCGCTCGCTGCGGTTGGGTTCGCAAAAGCAAAACGACGTCAACAGATCATGGTTGCGTCATCTTCAATTGGGCCTGGTGCACTAAATATGGTTACCGCAGCAGGCGTTGCCTACGTTGACCGTTTACCGGTTTTGTTTCTTGCTGGCGACACATTTGTGCACCGAATTCCGGATCCAGTTTTGCAACAAGGCGAAAACTTCATTGATCCTTCAATCACTGTTAACGATGCGTTTAAGCCAGTGGTGAGATATTGGGATCGAATTGTTGCACCACAACAGTTATTGCACTCATTGCCACACGCAGTTTCGACAATGCTTGACCCAGCAATTTGTGGGCCGGCGTTTATAGGTTTGCCGCAAGATGTTCAGGCTGAGAGTTTTGACTTTCCTGAAGTGTTTTTCGAAAAAGTTGTACACACGATAATTAGACCGCGCGCAGACGCAACCGAATTGAAAAATGCTGTTGAGGCTTTGAAGAATGCTAAGCGACCATTGATAATTGCTGGTGGTGGCGTGCACTATTCGCTTGCCGAAAAAGAGTTGGCTGCGTTTGCTACGGCGCACAATATTCCGGTTGTTGAGACTGTCGCCGGAAAAGCATGTCTTTTGGCGTCACACCCGCTTAACGCCGGGCCAGTTGGAGTAACTGGATGTGAATCGGCAAATAATTTAGCGGCACAAGCAGACGTCGTGGTGGCTCTCGGTACGAGATTGCAAGATTTCACGACAGGTTCGTGGACGATCTTTAGTAATGAGCAGACAAAATTTATCGGTGTCAACACCGTGCGCTTTGATGCGATTAAGCATCGCTCGTTGCCAGTAGTTGGTGACGCGCGCGAAACCTTGTCTGATCTTGATGCACAACTTGGCAATTGGCGTGGTGCTGACGCTTGGTCGAAAGTTGCACAACAAGAAGTTGTTGGTTATCACAAATATATTGACAGCATCGCTGCGAAAAATACAGATCAACTTGCAACATATGCGCAAGTTGTCGGCGTTGTTGATCGTGCTGCTCAGCCGAGCGATTATGTGCTCACTGCGGCGGGCGGGTTTCCAGGTGAACTTAATAACGGCTGGCGGGCAAAGAGTCTTGACTCGTTCGACTGCGAATATGGGTTTTCGTGCATGGGCTACGAACTTTCTGGTGCGTGGGGCGCGAAGATGGCGATGCCAGAACGCGAAGTTATTTCTTTCGTCGGCGATGGTTCATACATGATGATGAATAGCGATATTTATAGTTCGGTTCTCTACAGCCACAAACTAATCGTGATCGTCTGCGACAATGGCGGTTACGCGGTAATTAACCGATTGCAAGTCAACCAAGGCGGAGTGCCGTTTAATAATCAACTTGCCGATTGTGAACCAGCAAACCTCGTATACGTTGACTTCGCTCAACATGCTGCCTCAATGGGTGCAATCTCTGAGATAGTTGGTTCTATTGATGAGCTTGAGACTGCGTTTGGTCGCGCGCGCAAATCAGACCGCACGCATGTAATCGTGATTAAGACCAGCCCCAATGATTGGACAGAAGGCGGATCGTTCTGGGAAGTTGGAGTTCCAACTACTAGCCATCGCCCCGAAGTAATCAAGGCTGGCGAAGTAATGCGTGAAGGCAAAAAACAACAACGAATCGGCTGGTAGGTCTGGATAATGAGCAACAATGAATCGGTAAGTTCAAGCATGCGTGGCAAAGTTTTATTGCTGAGTGGTGCCTCACGAGGTGTAGGTGAGTGTGTAGCGCGTTTGGCCGTTGAGCGCGGAGCAGCAGGTCTGGCTCTTGTTGGGCGCGATACGAAGACCGGTGACAAGTTGGCGAGCGAACTAACAAGCCTTGGCACCAAGACTATTTTCATAACCGGTGATCTTGCAGAGGCTGATGAGCCAAAGCGATTCGTCAAAATAGTCGACGAGACTTTTGGCGTAGTTCATGGATTATTAAATTCGGCTGCAGAAACTTCGCGGGGCAGCGTATGGAACACAACCCCAGAAATGTTCGACACGATGATGGCTGTCAATGTGCGAGCGCCGTTTATGTTGATTCAAGAGTGCGCCAAAATAATGAAGCGCGAAGGGGTCGCTGGCTCAATCGTGAATATTGGAAGTGTCACTGGATACGGCGGTGACGTGAACTTGACACACTACGCAATTTCAAAAGGTGCGTTGCACACACTGACACGCAACTGCGCGTATTCACTAATGCGCGATCGCGTGCGAGTTAATCTTTTGAACCCGGGTTGGATGGACACACCAACAGAAGATGCGACACAGCGAAAGTGGCACAACGCACAAGATGGTTGGCTAGAAAAAGCCGAGCGAGATCAACCAATGGGTCGGTTAATAAAACCAGATGAACTTGCACGATCAATCATGTTTTTACTTTCAGACGAATCAGGATTAATGACGGGTGCAGTAATAGACTTTGATCAATCGGTGGTCGGCGCTGGCTCGCCATCTAAACCAAAAGTAGGAGAAGTTTGGCCGTGAGTAACAGTATTGGTATCGGTGTATTGGGTTGTGGACGAATTGGTGTGATGCATGCTGAATTAATCGCGCAACGAATTGAAGGCGCACATTTGGCTGGTGTTTATGACGTTGTGACTGAATCAGCCAAAAAGATTGCTACAAAATTTAATTGCAAACATTTTGAAAGCCCAGATGCTTTAATGTCGGCTAAAGAAGTTGATGCAATTGCAATTTGTACGTCGACCGACACGCACGTTGAAGTGTTGCTGATGGCGTCAAAATATCGCAAACCAGTATTTTGCGAGAAGCCAATTTCTCTATCGCTTACCGATACAGATAAGGCCTTGAAAGCAATCAGTGACAGCAAAACACCATTAATGCTTGGTTTCAACCGCAGATTTGACCCTAGTCATCGCAGTGTTCGTGACAATGTTGCTAACGGCACGATTGGTGACGTGCATATCGCTCGCATCACAAGTCGTGACCCTTCACCGCCACCAGTTTCGTATGCAAAAGTTTCAGGTGGCATTTTTATTGATATGACAATTCATGATTTCGATATGGCTCGTTATGTTGTCGGTAGTGAAATTGTTTCGGTTTACGCAACTGGGGCTGTGCGAATCGTGCCCGAGTTTGCCGAAATCGGAGACCTTGACACGGTGGCAATTATGTTGCAGCACGAAAATGGTGCGATCACGATGATTGACAACTCACGACAAGCTGTTTACGGTTATGACCAGCGGGTTGAAGTATTCGGCTCAAAAGGTTTGGTTGGATCAGATAATCCAATGATGACTAGTGTGATTAAGCGCAATGATCAAGGCACACAGTTAGACAAAATGCCGTACTTCTTTTTAGATCGTTATATTCCGTCGTATATTGCTGAATGGAATGAGTTCA
>CAMAWU010000014.1 GCA_945862025.1 Ferrithrix thermotolerans DSM 19514
TTTGAAATGGCGATCTTCGCTTGGGTAGGCACAAACTTCCCAATCGCAAGTTCACCAAACCTCTACAAAGTTGGCGGAGCGCAAAACTTCGGCAATATCGGTAACGCCGATATTGACGCAACATTTGCCAAGGCAAACAACATTCTTGATCTCAAGAAGCGTTGCGAACTTGCAAACGCGGCCGACAAAGAGGTCTACAAGCTCGTTCACTCGATCACATTGTTCCAACGCAACAACGTCGTTGGTGTGCCAAAGAATGTTGCCAACTTCGGTGCATTCGGTTTCACATCAATCGACTGGACAAAGGTCGGATTTACAAAGGCTAAGTAAGTTATAAATTAGTTTTAATTAACTAATTAAATCGTGGGCGGTCCGAAAGGGCCGCCCACTTTTTTTATTCCGGTCCGAGAGCGACTAGCGACTAGCGACTAATTCTTAGTTTGTGTAGGCGGCGTAGCCAGTAACTTCAAGTTCGTCGGCTAGTTCTGGGCCGGCACTCTTTACGATGCGACCGTTGGTCAAGATGTGCACAAAGTCAGGCTTAAGTTGCTCAAACAGCCTGCTGTAATGCGTCATCACCAATACTCGTCGAGATCAATTTGCCCTTTTCTATCGACTCCAAAGCACCACAAACCATCAGTTGAGTTTTTAAACCCGCAATTCCATCCACTTCTGGGGCCGACTTAGTCATGACTGCACTGGCAAAATCATCAAGCTGGGCTTGATATGCACCTAAACGGATTGGATTAAGCACCACTGATTTATCAAGATACGAAATTTGACCCTGTTTTTGATCTAGTTCAGCACCATAACGCTTGCTCGAACCTGGCTTACGTAATTCAACCGATCCATGAGTGTCAAATTTGAGAACTCCTTCTGTCCCAATGATTTCAAACTCCATCGTTGGGCGACGTTTTGGGACAAACTCCGTATGTGAGAGATGAACTACAGACATTATGCCTTTACTCATTTTAAATATTGCTCCAACGTTGCGATTCAGTGGCGGTATGTCTTCCTGATTTGCGGTCGCAAATACAGACACTGCAGAATCATCAGAAAGGAAATTTATTAAATCACATGCGTGACTAGCCCAACTAGCCCAAAGATTTAACTGCTCTAATTTTTTTTTCCAACTTCCGTCATCCCCTAGCCCCCACCAATATTCAACATCGCCCGCAACATTTATAAAGTGAAGTTTTCCGATTTGCCCTTCCAAAATTAAGGCTTTTGCCGTTCTTAAGGCGAATCTATTTCTGTTTTGTGAGACAACCCCAATAACTACTTTTGCATCACGCGCTAGTTCTAGTAATTCTTTAACCTCTGCAACCGAAATCGTAAATGGCTTCTCAACTAAGACATGCTTCTTTGCCAAAATTGCAGATTTTGCTTGCTCAAAGTGAAATTGCTCCGGCGAAGTAACGATCACCGCGTCTAAAGTTTCAGATCCACAAAGGTCATTAACGCTCTGATACAAGTTGATCGAGTTTGCTTTTGCAAAAGACTCGGCAGTCCTCCCTCCGGACACACCGACAACTGACGCAACCTGCGAATTTAGCCCAACTCGCAACCAAGTATCAGCCATAAATCCACTACCTATAAGGCCGAACTTTATCAAATTTAGATCCTTTTAGTTAAATTATAATATAACCGATATTTTCGTTTCCCGCTCACGTAGTATTCAATGATGGAAAGTGATGGTTTAGTAAGCGAGTTTCGTGGGTCAAATTTTGGTGCCTGGTGTGCAATCAATAGTTCTTTTTCAGCAGAATTAGTTGCCATGCTTGAATTTGACTTTGTAGTGATTGATATGCAGCACGGACTGGTTGATTACTCATCTCTTACTTCAATGCTGCAAGCAATTGAAAATCGTAAAAAGATGACAATCGTTAGAATTCCCCTTGGGGATTTTGGGCTCTTACAGCGCGCTCTAGACGCGGGAGCCAGCGGGGTCATTGTCCCGATGGTCAATTCATCTCATGACGCAAAATTGGCAGTAAACAGTGCCAAGTATCCGCCTATTGGTCAGCGAAGTTATGGACCAATTCGATCCCAATTCGTCTCGGGAGCCGATACCACAAAAGCGAATGCGTTGATCAAGTGTTTTGTACAAATTGAAACTCGTGAAGCTGTCAACAACTTGAGTGAAATTCTTTCTGTTCAAGGTATTGATGGCACATATATTGGTCCTGCCGATTTGGCAATTTCGTATGGAATTGAAATTGGTGAGCGTAATGAACAATTAGAAGAGTTAATATCCGAGATCAGAATCGCCACCCAAAACGCCAACTTACAAGCAGCAATTCACACAACGAACGGACTTAGTGCTCGGCAACGATTAGCCGAAAACTTTAACTTCGTATCTCTCGGAAGCGATGCAATTTGGCTGAAAAATGGTTATGCAAGGGAAGTCGCCGAAGCTCTAGACAAACCCTACAAACAGGCTTTTCGCTTTTACTAATCAGCTCAGATGCCGATGCTCGCATCAATTAGATCTGCAGTTGCTTTATGCTTCGGCGCAACGAGAACCTCCGATACTGAACCCTGCTCGACAATGCCACCAGCAGAAAAAACTACAATTTGTTTAGTGGTATAAGCAACTGCGGCCAAATCGTGAGCTATCAAAATTAAAGCCATATCTTCGTCATCGGTTAAATCTTTGAATAAGTTGAGGATCTGAGCCCTAACAGAAACGTCCAGGGATGAAGATGGCTCATCGGCAATAAGTACTTTGGGTTTAACAACTAACGCCCTTGCAATTGCCATGCGCTGTAGCTGTCCGCCAGAAAGTTCATGAGAGAAACGATCAATCATAGAAATATCTAGTCCTACTTTAATAAGAGTTTGGTCAATAATATTTTGGTGATTACCCAAAATCTTCAAGCTCTTTAAAGGCTCAAGTAGTGAATCCCCCAGTTTTAATCGCGGATCAAATGATGCGCGAGGATTTTGAAATACATACTGCACACCGCGCCGAAAACCCAGTTCGTTTTCGTTGGACATTTGCTGCAAATCAGTGCCTAAATAGGACACTACTCCACTTGATGGGACCAATTGTCCAGATAATATTCGTGCGAAAGTAGTCTTCCCTGCACCAGACGAGCCAACGATGCCGATGGCATCACCACTACTTATTGTCATACTTGCGTTACCTAGAGCACTCTGTCGAACCGCCCGACTAATCAGCTTCTTACGCACCGCCCGATACTCATACGAAGCATTTTCTACTATCAGAATTGCTTTACTTTCGGTGGCAGAATCCTGCTTACTCACTTTGGTCCTCAATGTGCCAACAAGAAACGGTTCGTTCTCCAACTAGAAAGTTTGGTGGTTGAACTTCACAAGCCGCAGTAGCAGAGCCACAGCGAGTCTTAAACGCACATCCAGTCGGAATTGCTTGGATCGCTGGCATCATCCCGGGAATAACAGGAAGCCGTTTTGACATTCCAGATTTAATGTGTTTCAAGGAAATATGCGAACCAATAAGAGCCTTCGTATACGGATGCTTTGGGTTACCCATTACTGAGACGACAGGCCCACTCTCAACTATTTTTCCAGCGTACATAACTATTATTTTTTCACAATAATTTGAAACCACGGCTAGGTCATGTGTAATAAGCACAAGACTCGCACCGAGTCTGGAAACATTGCTGATAAGGACGTCAAGTACATCGCGCTGAATTACTGAGTCCACAGAAGTAGTTGGCTCATCGGCAACTATCAGACGTGGGTTACACGCAACCGCCATGCCAATAAGAATTCTCTGTCTTTGTCCACCAGAAAGTTGATGAGGGTATTTTTGTAATGAAAGCTCTGGGTCATCAATTTTCAAACTATGCATCAGCGTTAAAATGTATTCATCAAAACTTTCACTCCGTGAAACTTCTGCATGTTTGAATGCAAACTCTAATTGCTTTCCAATCTTCTTCATAGGATTTAACGCACTAAGTGAATCTTGAAAAACCATTGAGATATCTCTACCTCTAATTCCAACCAAGTCTTTTTCAGACATTGAAACAAGTTCACGGCCAGCAAGCTCAGCGCTTCCAGTAGATTCCCATCCAAAAGGTAATAGACCCATTAGAGATAGTCCAAGCATTGATTTTCCAGCTCCTGATTCGCCAACTATCCCCAATTTTTCATTCTCGGAAACTTTGAAATCAACCTGACGGACAGCGGAGATCGAACCGCTACTAACTGAATAATTTTTTACCGTGAGTAGATCTTTAGACAACTTGATCAGCCTCGCGGATTTTTCTAAGCTTCGGGTCAATCGCGTCTCTCAGTCCATCACCTAAGAGATTGAGCCCCAATACAAAGAACATGATCACGCTCGCTGGCCACAACATTAGAGAGGAACCCGGACCGACCATCTCTTGCGCTTCCTTTAAAAGGGTTCCCCACGAAAGTTGTGGTCTCCCAATGCCAACACCAAGGTATGAGAGTCCAGATTCTGCAAGTACTGATGACGCTGTGTAAAGACTGAACTGCACAACCAGAAGTGACGAGATGTTAGGGAGCACATGTCTAAATAAAATAAAAGTGGTTCCACGACCATACTGACGAGCCGCCAGGACATACTCTTCGTTGAGTATCGGCATAACAGCAGAGCGTACGACTCGACCAATTATCGGCGCAAAGAAAATTGATAGAACGATCACGGTAGAAGTTGCGCTGGCACCGATTGTCGATGCCACTACCAGCGCAACAATCACCCCAGGAATAGCCATAATTACGTCGCTTAACCGCATAAGCAATTCGTCTACAAAGCGATTTGATCCAACTGCAATAAACGCAATAATGGCACCGAGGATGACGGATAATGCAGCAGTCAAGCAACCAAGTGCTATCGAAAGTCGAGATCCAACAAGTAGTGCGCTTAATAGGTCCCTGCCGACTGTGTCTGTACCTAAAAGATGACCTGGGCTTCCCATTCCACTAAATCGAGCATCAACGTTTATGAAATTCGGATCATAAGGCGTCCAAAAAATCGAAACTACAGCACACACGAAAAAAAACAAAGTCATCAGGCCGCCAAAAATAAAAGTCCACCTGAATTGCAGGTACTTCATTTCACTCTCAAACGTTTGTCAAGCGAAAAATATGAAATATCAACAATGAAATTTACTATAAGTATGTAGACAACAATTATCATCACCAGATTCTGCACAACCAATATGTCTCTCGAAATTACGTTGTCTAGAATCATTCGACTTAATCCAGGCATAGAGAACAAGGTTTCAGTAATAACAGTTCCGCCAACTAGATGAGAGACGATATTTCCGAGGACTGTCACAATTGGCAGTGATGCATTGCGCAAACCTATTGAAAATAACGCACGGTATTCAGACATTCCAAACGCTCGGCCCGTCCGCACATAGTCCTGACGCATAACTTCAACCACAGCAGTCCTAACGAATCGCGTTATTACAGAACCTATTCCAATCCCCAGTGCTATTGATGGGAGCACAAGATGTCGCAGGCTTTGAGCATAATTTTCACTCCATCCCACCCAACCGCCTGTTGGCAACAGCCCAAGACGAACTCCGAAGAACATACTCAACAACGCGCCACTCCAAAAAATTGGCATTGCGACACCAATTTGGCTAAAAAAATCTAATGCTGTTCCTGAACCCCGATAAGACTTCACAGCAGAGATTATTCCGAGTGGAAACCCTATTAAAACAGCCACTATCAATGCGCCAATTGATAGTGAAATACTTACTGGGATAGCTGACGCCAATAAGTAATTGACTTCGAGACCGCTGCGAAATGATGTTCCTAAATCCCCAGAGCAAAGATTAATGATCCATTCAAAGTATTGGATAACTATCGGGCGATCTAATCCAAGTTGAATTTCAATCTCTCTAACTGCTTCCGGAGTTGAGTACTCACCCAACAAGGTAGTAGCAGGATTTCCACCAATAACTCTTACGAGCACAAAAATTAAAATAGACGTTAAGAAAAATGCGACCAAGAACGCTAGAAATCTTCGGAACAGAAAAATTGACATAATCGCAGAAACGGCTTATTGAAAAAGCCGAACTAACTAAGAATGAAAGGGTTCTTAGTCAGCTCGGCTTTTCGTTTAAGTTTTACTTCTCCCAGCGAAAGTCGCTTAATCGAATCTCTACGCGAATTGTAGGTGGTGTCCAGCCCATAAGTTTCTTATTGTATAATCCGAGACCCGTTCGTGCGAGAAGTGGAATAACAACTCCATCTTTTTGCAAGAGCGTATTTGCCTCAGAAATCAACTTGAAATAGTCAGCATCGGATGTAGCCCGATCGGCGCGCTGCATTAGTTTCGTGTACTCAGGACTGCAGTATGTCTGATATCCGTATTTTTGTTGATCAAGACAAACAAAATCTGCGAGAGTTCCAGAACCTCCCATCAGCGACAAACCGTAAGCAGGTGGACGACTATTAAAAATAGTCGAACTATATTGCGCCAAAGGAATATCTTTCCTCTTAACCTTTAAACCTGCCGATTGGAGTTGTTGAGTGATCAAGTCGGCCGACAAGCGTAATGATGGCACATCTGTCAAACCAACGAACTCAAAGACCTGATCTCCAAGCCCTGCTGCAACGATTTCTTTCATTCCCTGTGCCGGGTTGTAATCAATCTCACAATTTTCTTTTGATGCGGGCTTGAATGTTCGAGCTGTCATAATGCCCCAGCCACATTGCGGAACCATAGCGCCCTTCGGTGCCCCCAGCCCAGCTACGTAGGTGTCTCGATTAATCATCTTTGCAATTGCTTTTCCAAAAGCCGGATTATTATAAGGTGCAAGTTTTTGATTGACCATAAGCCAATGCAACTCACCACTGGCTGGCTTCAAAATTTTTCGAAAATCTTTTGTGTAGCCTTCGGAACTTATTCGGCTCCAAATTGAAGATGAAGTAATTGGCAGACCATCAACTTCTCCGGCTCGCAATGCAAGCAACGAAGCTGGGCTGTCAGTAATGAAACGAACTTTTACGCTTGTAATTGCTGGCTTTTTAGCCGACGAGCGTTTGTTGTATTCAAATTGAATATGCGAACCTGGCTTGTAATCAACCACTTTGTAAGGACCAGACCCAATCGGGTTGGAATTCCTCTTACCCTCAGACGAAGCGGGCATTACTAGCCCAGCCATAGTGCCCATCCCTCGGAAGAAACCACGACTGCGAGCGGTCAAAACAATTGTTACCTCATTTTTTTTCGTCGCCTTAATAGTACTTACGTTGGCAAAAGGTCCCTTGTAAGCAAGTATCGGTCCGTTTTTAAATTGCTCAAGCGAATAAACAACGTCAGCAGCCGTGACTTTTGAACCATCTGAAAATTTCCGACTTTCGTCAATTTCGAACTTATATGTTTTACCGTCTGGAGACACCGTCCAACTTTTAGCAACTGATGGCGATGGCTTATCCGAAGAGTCAAACGAAACAAGAGGCTCGTAGACGTTGCCTGGTATCCAAAGAATCAGGGATGTTGCGGCCTGCGTAACTACGTCAAGACGACCAGGATCTTGAAACATTGATAGCGTCATAGACGTCTTTTTTGTATCAATCGAACTTGCGGAACTCAACCCCGCCCAAAAAACAGACGTAAATACTGAAATCACTAGAGCTAGAACCTTGAAAATATGCCTTTTTTTAGCACCCATATTGTCCCCTTTTTTCGTTAGGAGAGTATAATATAATAATTCTCAACAATTGTCAAGGGGAAATTGCTCTGAATAAACAACGCATCTTTCAAAGACTTAATCGCCTTATGTATAGTCAATAAAATAATGGGTAAAAGCCTTTACTTTCCTGTCCGTCGAATACCCTCCATTCAACAAATCTTCGCCCTCTTAGGAAATCGCACCAAATCAAATCAAAATGGAAGTAAGTCGTATCGTCGGATAGTTAGTGCCCTCACAATTGACGATTTGCGGAGCCTTTCACAAAGACGTGTACCAAAAGCCGTCTTCAATTATGTCGACGGTGGTGCAGATAGCGAAAAGACCCTGAAAACTAACACTAATTCGCTTCGCAATTACCAGTTTCGCCCACATGTGTTGCGGCCCATTCATAATGTCGCTATCAACACAAAAATCCTCGGCAAAGAGGTTTCTGCCCCTATTGTTTTGGCGCCTGCTGGCTTCACTCGAATTCTCCACCCATCAGGCGAAGTTGCGGCTGCTCAGGCTTCCGCTCGCTTGGGTCTAATTCATACCTTGTCAACTGTAGGCACTGTTTCTCCAGAAGACCTTGTCAAGTATGTACCAACTGGAAGAAAGTGGTTTCAACTTTATTTAACCAAAGATAGATCTATTTCTTCTGATCTTTTGATGCGAGCCAAAAATTCAGGATTTGAAGCACTTGTTCTAACCGTTGACACTCCAGTCGGAGGCAGAAAATTGAGAGACATCAAATCTGGATTTTCACTTCCGCCGAACGTATCGTTAAGTTCAATCATTGATATGGCTCAGCATCCGAGGTGGTGCTTGAACGCGATCTCAACCCTGCCACTTGATCTTTATATTTCTGAATACTTTCGCAGAGATGGAGGCATGTCATCACCTCGACTTATGGATTGTTTCAAAAATGATAATTCATCCATCAACGATATTGAGTGGGTTCGAAACAATTGGAGTGGACCACTGCTTGTCAAGGGCGTTCTTCGGAATGATGACGCAAAGGCAATTATCTCAACTGGAGTAGATGGTCTTGTTGTATCAAACCACGGGGGTCGTCAACTTGACCAGTCAATTCCGACAATTGACGTTCTGAAAGCCATTCGGGAGGAAGTTCCAGTTGATCGTACATTGCTAGTTGACAGCGGATTTCGAACAGGACGTGACGTGGCCGTCGCCATTGGACTCGGCGCAGACGCCGTAATGATTGGGCGCGCATATCTGTATGGACTTATGGCTGGTGGTTCCAATGGTGTTGAACACGCCATCAAGTTAATAACTTCCGAACTTACACAGACTATGTCATTACTTGGGGTGACGAAAATATCCGAAATAAGCGAAGATTTTTTGGTTCGGGGGACACCCTAAAAAAGACCGTCATCAATGCCTATTCGATCTTGCTTTCGACACCAAATAAATTCATCAACTCGGCAAGTAGTCCATAGTAATAAACCAAGGTCAACGCATGGATCAAAAGAGGTGACTCTGTATCAGAATCTAAATCAATTATTGTCGTTTCGGATACTTGTCTCATCACCACATCCCGAGCAATATCAAAAATTTTTATCTCCACTCCTTCAAGTAGAGATGGCCTCTGACATTGACCTAACAACACCAAGTCTTCTTCGCAAATACCACTCGCTCTTGCTATCTCAACGTGAACATTCCACTCAAATCCGCTCGAGTGGAACGCTGCAACAAGGAGAATAATAGATTCACGCAATCGATCCGAAAGCGCCGATGAAAATCTAAGAACTTCCCCAACTTTCTGAAGGGTGCTACCTAAAACTGGCTCATAAATAAGAATTCCAAATGGACCCAAAAGTTCGCCGCTATCTCCGACTACCGCTGATGGACCTACAAGAGAGGATCGTCTGCCAGCAGCAATTTCCGCATAGAATTTATTCTGCTCTGGTGTCAAGTTGAGATGCATCAACTAGTCCCGAACGTCTCATGATTGAAACTCACACTAGAGTCCGACCGCCGTCGACATTCAAAACCTGACCAGTAACAAATTGCGCACTCTCAGATAGCAGGAAATGAACCGCCCCAAGAATATCTTCGGGTTTGCCCAGTTCACCCTTGGGTATCAATGAAACAAGGCGCGAGTAATTTGTACGATCCGCAAGGTAGCTATTTGTCAAGGCCGTATTTATATAGCCTGGCGCAACACCATTCACTGTTACGCCACTTGACGCAAACTCATGCGCCATTACACGAAGAAGTTGATTAAGCCCACCTTTTGACGCTGCGTACACTCCGTGGTTCTTATGAGCGAGACTGCCCGCAACCGATGAGATGAAAACCATGCTTCCCTTCTTGCGCGGAAGCATTTTTTTAGCCAACTCCCGACCGATCAAAAATGCACTGCGCAGATTCGTTTGAATAGTTGCATCCCAATCTTCAACAGTTGTGTCGAGAACACTTTTCCTCGGGTTGACACCTACTGCATGCACTAAGCCATCGATTTCCATCTCACTATTGACCGTGGCGACCAGGTCTATAACCTCTTGCTCATCTGCAATGTTTACTTTCCGTAAATAAATGCGCTCATCTTTCTTAGCCAGAGCGTCTAGGGCGATGTCCGAAACGTCAACTGCAGTCACACTAACTCCTTGATCAGCCAAGTAGTGAGCCACAACTCCACCAAGCCCCCCAATCCCACACACCAGAATTGATCGTCCTTTAAGACTCAGTAGATTTTCAGCATTCATTTTTCTACTTTGGCTCTTCTGCTACTCGAGCCTGAATTTGACGAAATGCAGCGACTGACTCAATGCACCACCAATCAAGCAGGTCGACATGAATGAAAGGGTCAATAACTAAACTTGGAGGGTTAATTACATTTTTGAAATGATCGTTCACTTCGCGATACAACACTTGCCAATCCAAAGATCCAGAACCAACAATTGTGGGCATAAAATCCCCAAAATTTTTATCGCAAAATAGAAAACTTGCTTCACTTCGATCGCGATGCTCCTCTGGCTTAAATTCAATACAATCTTTCACATGAACCACAGAAATTAAATTCTTGATCTGATTGAACGCAACCAAAGGATCAACCCCAACTGCCACAAAATTTGCGGCATCAAAGCAAAGACTAATGCGAGAGCTCATAAAGTTTGAAACAACTTTGTAAAGCGCATCCGGCGAACGAGATGGATTACAGCGATTAGGGTCATCGCCCCTTTGATCAAGGTTGTTCTCGAGAACGATCGCCATCTCATCTGGAAGCATTTCAAATAGCTTTGAGATCGCATCAATTAACTCGTTAACTCCCTTTTCTTTTTCGCCAACAGACGGCGTTGCACAATACATCTGAAGTTCGAAGCAACCGAGCTCACGAGATGAATCAACAAGTGGCTTAAGTACACGTGAGTAGATATCAGAGTCAAGAGCATCACCGAGTCGAAAAACTGACCCAGGAATATTGAAAGTAACTAATTCAAGTCCTGACTTTTTTAATTTCTGAGAAAACTTTGGAATTTCTTGTGCTTCAAAATTCCAGGGCCAAAGATCAATTCCACTGAGACCAAGCGCTTGGCATGTTCTGAATAACTCTGCATTATCGCTTCCCTTGAAAAAATACCCAGAAATACCTAACCTTGAACCGAAATTTTTGTCAAGCATAACTTTTATTTTCAAGCATTCTTCTGACTAGATCAACAGCATTTTTCACAACTGCACTCTCCCATTCTTTAGTTGGTCCGCTTGGCTTTAAATAATTTCGATGCGAATTAACTTCATAGCCGCCAAATTCAAAAGCTCGAGCTGTCGGAATGTAGAAATGAACTCCATTTGAATAGCCACTCACCAATACAAGTTCGGCGAACTCACTTAATTGCTCACGAATCTGAATTCCGATTTCAGTAAAAACCTCAGCCGGTATTCCGATCAAGATAATTGGTCCAATTGACAATGCATGAATAGGAAGATCAAAAGATAAATCTCCACCGTTTTTTAGAGCCTCTGCCATTTGTATTTCTGACCATATGTAGCGCCTTCTGGCAACCAATTGATCAGATAATTGCATCCCCAAAGTTCGAGAGGTGTCCCATGCTTCTTTGGCTTCCCTATTAAAGTCCTGGCACTCTTTGACCGGTGGAAGTGCTTTTAGTGGAAGCGAGATAACGGCACTAGCAGTTGAAATTTCTGAATCAAGTAGTTCTGGCTCTCCATAACTCCAACCCGTAACTACCGAGTTTTGGCTCCTCCACTCAACTCGCTCTTTTCTCGCTCTCAATGGACCAATTGCGTTATACACCTTAAAAACTTCAGACCCTAGTATTAATCCAAGACGTTCGGTCTCTCGAACAGCATCCTCGCCATTTACGATTCCACTGATCGGATCAATGTCTGCACAGCATCCTTGAATAAAGAACGTTAAGGCGCCCGATTGCTTCTCGACGAAACGACGCATAGGACCCACGAAGTCAGGCGAAATGAGACTTGACTTTGGCCCCAAAATATCTGGGTGGCAAGACGCATGAACGAGGCACGCAAGTGGTTGCCCGTTTGCTTCATCTATCCGAACCACACCTACCGTATCGTCATACGCCCCAAGAGGATTTTCACCGAGTATCAAAGTTCCATCAGGCAACTCTTCGCGACGGTTTATTCCAATTTTAGCACTTCCTGAACTTGCCGAAATTACGGCAGGCCTGCAACTATTCTGCGAATTGACTGCAACTTTTTTAACAGTCGCTTTTACCTTCTCAAAGTATTCTTGGTTTAATTGAAACTGATCGGGTTCAGACTCTGAATCAAATTCATTGAATGAAGGTGGAGCAGGAACTGCATGAGTGTGACTCAAGTTCAAAAAAACTTGCTCAACACTTAGCCCGGTTGCTACGGCCGCCCCACTTCTAATTTGGTTCGCTTCGTCAAGTGAAAATATTATGCAGTCCGCTGCAATTATCAAGACGCAGGAAGTTTGCGTTGAAAGATAGAGCGCAGACACATATAAATCATCGTGAAGGGCTGAAGATAAACCATCCCGCAACGAACCGCATAGACGCACGCCGATTACTGGATTAATTTCGTTGCGAGATACTCCCGCGCTCAAACTATATTTCATATTGATCCTTTAACTGTTAAGTAATTATTGAGTTCGTTAACCTCTGTTATAGACGTTGATTGCCGTTTCACCATTCAGGACAGCTAGAACATCAGACACAACAGCAACCGAAGTTCGTTGCGAAGCCTCTTCCGTTAAACCTCCAGAGTGTGGAGTAAGTAAAATATTTTTCTGAGTCATGATCGGATTACTCTTCTCTAATGGCTCTGACTCAAACACGTCCAGTGCCGCACCTCTTAAAGATCCTGAAGCCAAGAATTCAATGAGTGCTTTTTCATTCACCAAACCTCCTCTTGCCATATTTATTAAAACCGCATCTTGTCGCATTAGCGCTAGTTCGCGAAATGAAATCATTTCTCGCGTTGACGGCAAAAGTGGAACATGTACGCTCACAACGTCGGATGAAGCCAACACTTCGTCCAGGCTAAGAAAAATTAAACCAAGTTCTTTCTCCGCAGTTTCATTACGGCGCAAATCAAAGTATGAACAAGACATCTCCAACCCGAGGGTTGCAATTTTTGCAACCTCGAGTCCGATATTGCCAAGACCAATTAGACCGAGAGATTTTCCTGAAAGCTCCGATCCAGCAGCAACGTTTCGTATCTCCCATGCGCCAGACCGAACCGCAGAGTCTTGTGCAAAAGTATTCCTAAAAATTGCCATCATCTGAGCAACTACTAATTCTGCAACGGATCGCGAATTGGACTTAGGTGTATAAACGATTGGGATCTTTCGCCCCGAACAGGCCCTTGTGTCAATATTGTCTACACCTACGCCGTATCTTCCAACCACTTTCAGATTAGTTGCATAATCTAAATGTGTTGACTCTAAACAACCACTTGCTCTCAAGATCAAGCCATCAGCCTTAGCTAAATTTCCTGACTTAAAACCTAAGTCTGCTTCAATGAAAACTTGACATTGCTTTTTAAGTAGTTCAAGCCCATCATCATGAATTGACTCATTCAAAATCACAACGTGTTTGTTTTTCATAAGTGGCCACCAACAACATTTCTGAGGGAACCTCTTGAAAATGTGTCAAGATTCTTTAGACACTCAAGCCTTGCCTGAAAGATTGCACGAGGGGTTTGTGCTCCAACGTGCGGAGAAAGCAGCACGTTACGCATCTTTTGCAACGGGTTCCCTAAAGGTAGTGGCTCCTCGTCAAATACATCCAATGCGGCGCCTCGGATTTGCCGCTCATTTATGCAATCCAAAAGTGCATCTGTATCAATTATGGCTGCTCGAGAAGTATTAATAAAGTAGGAACCAGATTTCATTAATTTGAATTCATTTTTCCCAATAAATTTATAAGTTTCTTCATTTGAAGCTAGATGAACCGTAACCACATCCGATTCGGCAAGTAATTTATTTAACTCAAGCGGAATCGCCCCCAATTGTCTTGCAAATTCAGTCTCGCCCTTACGTGAATAGTAAAAAATTTTGCAGTTCATAGACCTCAGAAGAGTCATGACTTGTCTGCCAACATCTCCCAGCCCAACTATTCCAACACTTATATCTTGCAGAGAACGACTCCATGGCTCATTATCAACCCACGTACCTGCCCGCACTAATTGATCCCCTTCATTTATTCGCTTGACCAATGCAAGAAGGAGTGCGATTGTATGCTCAGCCACCTCACGGGATGCATAATCGCGAGAATTGCAAATTATGAGTTGGCGGTTGGCGATTTTTGGGTGTGAAAGCAGCGATTCAACACCAGTTCCTGGAAATGTAACTAACCGCAACTTCGGGCAACGTTCAATCAGATCAAGATGAGACTCGGATTCGCAAACCAAGCCAGCAATATCCTCACCGTTAACGCCACTATAGATACAGCGTTCCGGATCAAACCAATATGGCTCTATATGCATTGGCTCACTGAGATTTGAAAACATCTGATGCCAAGTCTCTGGCAAAAGAGCTTTCAACATGAAAAAAGAGGACTGAAAATCACTTCATTTAACTCACTGCTGAACAAACGCGAATGCCGAGTTCCGTGAGTGACTCAACAAGAACATCAACTGCAGTGGCATCCAAAATTGTTGCAGCGTTTTCGTACCGATTCTCAGAGTAACGATGACCAGGCACGAGATACCCCGGATAGTCACTGGCATATCCAACAGTCCAGACGCACTTGATACTTGGCGAAGCGACATCTTTTTTCAACTTAAGAGCAGTACCACTAAAAGGTTCGCCTGGCATAAATAGCAATACGATTTCTCCTAAAACCATTGCCGCAATTCCTAATTCAATTTGTGTTGAGTTTTTCCACTGAGCAACTCGAATTGGATTGTGATCTCTTTGCAAAAGATAGGACTCAAGGTCATCATGATTTTTCAGATTAACTAAAACAATTGACTTCCCAACAGTATGCAACTGGCTTCCATTTGTTTCACGCTCAGAAACCGCAACGCTCGAAATGACGACTCCTGCAATGGCCTCGCCAAATCGTTCTGCGTCACTTATAGTACGAATTCTCAATGCCTCATCTGATCCCGACGGAGCATGAATTGTGATGTTCCCCATTTTGGAGTAGGGGAAGGCTCTGGGATTAATATCTCCACACGCACCTTGCAAAAATAGTGCGACCGATTTATCACCGTACCAATTCTCCAATTTTCTTGATGCTGCTCCAGGAAAGTCACCGTATAACTTGGTGTTCTGTGCCCCAACAAGTATCGGGTGACAGGAAAAAGAGTAAATTACGGCGATAACAGAATTGTCCTGCCTTCGAGCCACAATTACAGGTAAGCGAGAGTCAACTTCATCACTTTCATTCCTTCGATTTATAGACACACCATTCAATTGACCAACCGCTGTTGTTATTGTTGCAGGCTCTAAATTTTTGTAAGCGTTGACAATTGCCTCAACAATGCCCAAAACCATCTCATCTTCTAGGTCCTGCTCAATAGCGCCACTCATCCCACTTATGTCTGGACCAGAGTGTGTATGGGTTGCGCAAATCTCAATCAGACTCCAATCAACTTTTATGCTTTCAGCAACACGCTCTCTAACTGCTCTTGCAAGCTCGGGAAATATCACGCAGATATCAAGCGACACCAAAGCGCTATTAGTCCCCTCGCTAGAAATCACAACAGCTCTTGCCCAAACTGGGTCAATTAATCCGTCTGACTTACTATCCCGACCCTTATATTTCGAATGATCTTGGGGGCCATTCGCTTGAGTGCGAATTACTGGGTAACCAGCCATCTCGACTGAACGACTTGGTGTTACGTCAACCCTTGAAGCTCCAACCTTTAGAACCATCACGCCTCCAATCGTTTTTTACTATCCGAAGTGATACTTAGATTCAAACGCAGAGATTGCCTCATCAATAAGGTCTAGGGCCCTATCCGCCAAAACTTCATCCAAAACAAGAGGGGGAGTTATCCTCATTATTGGCGCTGCGCTAGCAACAAGTACTCCACGTTTCAATATCTCTCGATATAAAAACTCCGCTTGCTCTTGAGTTATCCTCTCCTTAGTATCACGACTTTGAACAAACTCGATCGCCATGAGCATTCCCACTCCTCGAACATCACCAATCGAAATATGCTTATCTTTAAGTAGAAGTAATCTTGACTTTATATAAAACCCAAGAGCTGCTCCATGCTCAACTAAATTCTCTTCTTTAATGACCTTCAATGTTGCGAGTGCCGCAGCTGCAGAAACTGGACTGCCACCAAAGGTGCTTGTTCCACCGTTGTATTGGTTCCAAGGCCAATTTTCCATAAGTTTTGAAGAAGACCCAACAATGCCCAACGGAAAACCTGAAGCTATACCTTTCCCCATCGTGATGATGTCAGGTTGTATGTCGTAGTGATCGGTCGCCCACATTTTTCCTGTACGACCAGCTGATGTCAGTACCTCATCAACGAACAAAAGAATATTGTTCCTCTTGCAAAACGCTTGAATTTTAGTCATGAACTCTGCAGGAGGTACGATCACACCACCAGCACCTTGAATGGCCTCCAACATCACTGCAGCGACTTGTCCGGTAGTTTGCTGCTCGAAAACATTTTCAATAAAATCGGCGCAAGCGACGTTGCAACTCGGAAACGTCAAATTCAACGGGCACCGATAACAGTATGCGTTAGGCGTTTGCACTATTCCGGCCGCTAGTGGACCAAAACCTTTTTTATAATTACCTCCCATTGCCGACAAGGCTCCAACAGTTTTACCGTGGAATCCTCGAAACAAAGAAATGAACTCATGTTGTTTTGTAGCTGCCTTCGCAAGGCGCATTCCGCCCTCAACAGTCTCGGCTCCAGCCGTAAACATTTGAAAAGTGTCAATGCCAACTGGCGCAGTTTCGGCCAAAAGATCTAGAAATTCGGCGCGAATATCCGATCCATAATCGTAGATGTGAACGAATTTTCCGATCTGGCTCTGGATTGCTTCTACGACTTTTGGGTGAGAGTGACCGGTCACTGTTACAACAGCCCCTGAGCTGAAGTCAATAAAAATATTACCATCAACATCGCGAACGAGTGCCCCGAGACCATCAGACATTGCTAATCCTGAAATTAATGCAACTGCAGATAGTCCAGGAGAAATGTGTTTGTCCTCGCGCGTCCTGATCGCACGAGATCTCGGACCTGGCACCTCGGTAACAATTTGTGGCATTTCCGCGTGGTTTAAATTTTTCAGGGGAATCTCTTCCATATAGTTGTCATCACCTTTCTGAATTATTGAATTTTCTTTTTTTAAAATTAGATATTTTTTGAAGTGATCCCGGCAAGAAGATCGTTTACGTCCCACTTGCCTGTTGCGCGGAACTTTGGTGCTGGATCTGTGTGAACATCCAAAACATACGGTCGTCCCGAAGCAATCGCCCTCAAAAGAGCCGGTTTCAATTCACTGGGATTCGTAACTGTCTCGCCGCACGCACCACACGCAATAGCCAACGCCGCAAAATCAGGATTGTAAGGCTTTCCAGTAGCAGTTTTAAAACTTGTTCCTAAATTTCCTAAACCATGTTTCGCCTGGTACACAGAAATTGAACTAAACCCAAAATTGTTCATCACAACCCAAACAACTGCGATGTCATTCTCAACTGCCGTAATCACCGAGCTGATTACTGACGAAAATGCGCCGTCCCCAACTTCGGAAATCACTGGAACGTCTGGACATCCAACTTTTGCACCCAAAGCAGCGGCCACTGCGCCACCCATAGTGCCCCAACCTGAGGCTAGATAATGAGTTTGAGAGGAGTACACGTCAAACTGTTGAGCGACAATGTGTCGAATTCCGACATCGGTCAGAAATATGCCTTCTTTTGGCAGGACTTCGCGAATATCAGACAGCATCCGTTCTACTGAAATAGGAATTCCATCCCAATTACTTGAATTTTTAATTTCCTTCTGCCATTCTTTGCGCTCAACTTCAATTTCCGATGACCAATTTGCCGGAACACTGCGGTTAGATGATGAAACTTTTTTTGCAAGTTTTAAAAACTCGCTAACCAATAGCTTTACGTCGGAGACAACGCCGACAGCTACCGGATACTGCCGACCGATTTGGCGGGGATCAATATCAACTTGAATTATCTTGGTTTCAGAAGTATTTATCGAAATAGCAGAATCAAATGAACTTGTCTCCATCTCCCCTAGTCGACTTCCTAACACAAGCAAGACATCGCACGAATTAATCAATCGATGAGCCTGCGGAGTGCCGACTGTCGAGATGAATCCTCCATACAAATTATGATCTTTCCTGATCGAACCCTGACCGCTCAAAGTTGTAATTACCGGGATCTTCAACAATTCTGCTAATTCGGTAATTTCTGATTGACACTGAGAATTGACGGCTCCGCCACCTGCAAGGATCAGGGGTCTCTGACCTTTTGATAACAAGTCAAACGCCAGGATTAATTGCTCTTCAGGAGCAGCCGAACGGTAACTGGTCGGTCTCCTGTTAACTAAATTTGTCAAAGTTTCATCGCGAAATTCCGAGAAAAAATTCAGCGGTACACTTAAAACCGTCGGCCCAGGGTTACCTGACAGTGCAACGTTGCAGGCTTCAATTGCATTTGGAACAAGTGTCGCCCGATGTGATACCCGCCAAGCTCGTTTAACAAGTGGTCTTACAATTGATATCTGATCCGCCTCAGCGTGCTCAGACAATTCCTGAAAGGCTTCGCGACCGTGAAAGTAGTTGGGTGCATCACCAACTATTGCAACAACTGCTGAGCCGTCTAAAAGTGCATCCCCAAATCCAGTCAATGCGTTTGTCAACCCAGGTCCAATCGTGGTGAGCACCGCCGCTGGCTTACGAGTTGCCCTAAAGTAGCCATCTGCTGCATGTGCGGCTACCTGTTCGTGTCGAACTCCGACAAATCGAATTTTTGATTTTTGAATAGCGTCCAGCATCCAGAGATTCGTGTGCCCACACATTCCAAAACAAATTTCAATTCCAAATGATTCCAAAACAGCGACAACTGCTTCAGCGCCACTTACCCCATGTTCCGCGTCTTTTCGAGACATTTAGGCCCCCGTTTGACATTATATTATAATGCAAATTGCTAAATGTCAAATTTGGGTCCACAAATGAGTTGTACTTGCAAAGGAACCAAATCGGCAAATGCTTTCTTTAAGTATCTAACACTTCCTATAAATATCCTGATCGTATGACGCTTCTATTTATAGGTAGGCAGCGTAGCCAGTAACTTCAAGTTCGTCGGCTAGTTCTGGGCCGGCACTCTTCACGATGCGACCATTGGTCAAGATATGCACAAAGTCAGGCTTAAGTTGCTCAAACAGCCTGCTGTAGTGCGTGATAACTAAAACGCCAAGATTTGTTTCGAGAGTCGCGTCTTCAACTCGTTGTGCGCAATCGCGCAGAGCATCAATATCAAGACCTGAGTCGAGTTCGTCAAGAATCGCAATCTTGGGTTGAAGCACCGCAAGTTGCAAAGTCTCGCTTCGCTTTTTCTCGCCACCAGAGAAGTCGACATTTACCGATCGCATTACCAACTCGGGGTCAAAACCAATTCGCTTGGCTTCGGTTTCAATGATCTTCTTTAAATGATTTGAGTCTTGGTTTCGCGTATCTAACGCAGCCGACATTGCATCTTGCAACATCACTCCAGGTATCTCGGTTGGGTATTGCATGATCAGATGCAAACCTGCTGTGGCTCGTTGCCAAGTTGGCAATGCCAGCATGTCAACGCCGTCGAGAGTTACCGAGCCACCTGTGACGACATAGCCAGGTTTACCCATCAGTGCAGCCGACAAAGTTGACTTGCCCGCCCCGTTCGGGCCCATGACGGCGTGCACTTCACCAGACTTAATTGTCAGCGAAACATCACTCAAAATTTGTGAACCACCAACTGCGACGGCAAGGTTTTTAATTTCAAGCGTGGTCATTGATGTGCTCTCATTTCAATTCGATAAAAACATCGCCGTTATCAACAGTGGCAACGTATACAGGCACCGGTTGGGTTGCTGGCAGCGTGTTTGGCTTGCCAGTTTCAAGACTAAAAGAACTGGCGTGGCGGATGCATTCGATTTCTTTGGTGTCACAAAAAACTTCGCCGTCAGACAGTGAAACATCGGCATGACTGCACTTGTCGCCGATTGCATAGACATTGTCATCGATGCGCACGACGGCGATTGCTCGGTCGCCAACTACAAAGCGCTTCGCTTTGCCCGAAACGAGTTCATCTAATTTACAAATAGTTGTCTTCAATTTGAATCTCCAAGAAGTTTTGTGCTGACGCGCTCACGCAGATCGGCAATAAATGGCACTGCTGGCAGACGATCAAGAACTTCACCAAAAAAACCAAGCACGACAAGTCTCTCGGCAATGTCTGGCATGATTCCACGACTCTCAAGATAGAAACGCTGATCGTCGTCGACTGGGCCGACTGTGCTGGCATGACTGCATTTCACATCATTAGTTTCGATTTCGAGATTCGGCACGCTCTCTGCCCACGCGCCATGCGACAAAGTTAAATTGCGATTTGTCTGAAAGGCTTCTGACTTCGTTGCATTTTCACGAATTCGAATCAAGCCGGTGTAAACACTTTTTGCAGTGTCTTTGACTGCGCCCTTGAAAAGCAAACTGCTGTGCGTGCGCGGTGCGGCGTGGTCTTGCAGCGTACGAAAGTCGTGCATCTGAGTTGAGTCAGCGAAATATAAAGCGACTTGCTGAGAGTTAGCACCTTGTCCTTCGAGACGAACCTCGGCACGAACCCGCGCATAGTCACCGCCGAGAGCCACAGTGAACAACTTCATCATTGAATCGCGTTGCCCAACGGCTTGCTGATAGCCAATTTGCCATGTTGCATTGCCGAGTTCGTTGATCGCCACATATGTAACCCGCGCCGACTGAGCAGCCCGCACATCAACAACAGGCACGATCAGCGAACTCACACCATTACCAGAAATAAACCGTTCAACAATTGTGACTTCGCTGTTCTCATGGGCGTCGATAACCAGTCGCGGATAAACAACGACACCAGATTTATCTAGCGAGTGAGTAATGATTATCGGATCAGCAATGACCTGGTTCTTCGCAACGCTGATGGCCGTTAATTGCGCATTTCGAACGTTTAGATCTTCAAAGATGTCTGTTGCATTGCGTGGCGCGACATTCGTCGCCGACGAAACACATTGCTTTGCCTGGCTAGAAGCGTCAATTTTTGTCGAAACTTTGCCGAGTTCAAACTGGTCGAGGTTGAGTTCACCGATGCGGCTATAGCGCCAGATTTCTTCATCGACTGTTGGCAACGCAAGTGTGCTCATTTGCGTTTACGCTTTTTCTTTTTGTTCTGTTTTTCTTTAATTTCTGCTGCAATATCAGTCGCCATTGCATTAATTATCGCCTCTGCTTCGCTCAAAACAGATGCCGCTGTGCCATCTTTGACGCTTGTCGGCTCGGCTGGGGTCACATTCGGGACGATCGTGCCATGTGCCCAACCAATGTCAACTGCTCGATGATCAAATTTCTCGCAAGCGTCTGGGCAGCGCCACGGTGCATCTGGCGCAAGATCAAGTCGACAGCGACGCATCGCATCACCATTTGAATACGTGCGACTTTCAAAGTGCTTGCACTCAGTTCGCATCGACATAATTAGATTTTACTTCAGCGGGCTTTTATCAGCCGACCGAGCCTTCCATTTGCAATTCGATCAAGCGACTCCATTCAACGGCGTACTCCATTGGCAGTGTGCGCGTTACCGGCTCGATGAATCCGTTGACAATCATGCTCATCGCTTGCTCTTGCGAGAGTCCGCGACTTTGAAGATAGAAAAGTTGTTCGTCGGCGATTTTTGAAACAGTTGCTTCGTGACCAATTTGTGCGTCACGCTCGCCGACCTCCATGTATGGAAATGTACGGCTCTCGCTGGCTTCATCAAGAATTAACGCATCACACTGCACATGGCTCTTGCAATTAGTTGCGCCTTCTTCGACACGAACTAAACCTCGGTATGCAGTGATTCCACCGTCTTTAGAAATTGACTTTGAAACAATCTTTGAAGTTGTCTCAGGGGCAGCGTGAATCATTTTTGCACCAGCATCTTGGTGCTGTCCAGCGCCTGCGTAAGCAACCGATAACACTTCACCTGAGGCTTTTGGTCCCATCAAATAAACACTTGGATATTTCATCGTCAATTTTGAACCGATGTTGCCGTCAATCCACTCCATGTGGCCTTCTGTTTCGACACGCGCACGCTTGGTGACCAAGTTGTAAACATTTGGCGACCAGTTTTGGATTGTCGTATATGTGACATGGGCACTTGGCTTGACGATGATTTCGACAACTGCCGAGTGCAAAGAATCTTTTGTATACACGGGAGCAGAGCAACCTTCGATGTAGTGAACTTTTGAACCTTCGTCGGCGATAATTAATGTGCGCTCGAATTGACCGGCGTTTTCGCTGTTGATTCTGAAATAAGCCTGCAACGGCATTTCACATTCAACGCCTGGCGGAACATAAATAAAAGAACCGCCTGACCAAACAGATGTGTTGAGTGCAGAAAACTTATTGTCGCCCGGCGGAATGACCGAACCAAAATATTGCTTGACGAGATCTGGGTACTCGCGCAACGCGGTGTCCATGTCGCAAAATAAGATGCCGAGTTTTTCGAGATCTTCACGATTGCGATGAAACACAACTTCGCTTTCGTATTGCGCGGTAACGCCGGCCAAATATTTGCGCTCTGCTTCCGGGATGCCAAGTTTCTCATAAGTCCTGCGCATCTCTTCGGGGAGGTCTTCCCATTCGCTGACTTGGTCTGTGGCTGGCTTTAAGTAGTAGTAAATATCTTGAAAATCAATGTCTGGCATGTTGACTGCAAACCAGTCGAGCATCGGCTTTTTTTCGAATGTCTGCAGCGAGCGCAAGCGCATCTTGCGCATCCACTCTGGCTCGCCTTTCCACCACGAGATTTGTTCTACAACACCAGGGTTCAATCCTTTAACGGGCTCAAAGGCATATTCGACTTCATCGCTCCAGCCGAGTTGATATTTGCTGAGATCTAGATCAAATGACGTCATTTCAAATTCTCCTTGGACTGGATAAACAACTAGTCGTTTAGCTAACTAATTAACACTGTCTGCATAGTAACAATTATCGCAAGTAAATGCTCAAAACCAGACAGGCAGTTCGTCACAGATAGCCTGACGCCTCTCATGGAACGCTTCGGGCTCGTCGGTTTACCAAACGCAGGAAAGTCGTCCTTATATAACGCTCTGACAGGGTCGAACGCACTTGCCGCACCGTACCCATTTGCGACCAAAGATCCGAATATCGGCATGGCGAAGGTTCTTGACCCGCGACTTGATGCGCTAGCGGTGATGTCAAAGACGCAGAAAACTGTTTACGCCACTGTTGAAGTTGTTGATATTGGTGGACTCGTCGAAGGCGCAAGCAAAGGTGAAGGGCTCGGAAATAAATTTCTTGCGAACATTCGCGAAGTGGATGCAATCGTTTATGTGTTGCGTGCATTTGCTGACGATGACATTCCTGGGCCGAGCGACCCGCTTGAACATTTACGAGTACTCGAAATCGAACTTGCGCTCGCCGATCTTGAATCAGTTGAGACGAAAATTAATCGGATGCAGAAGGCTGCCCGAATGGACAAGTCGCTTGAAGACGAACTTGGCGCGTTGACGCGCGCGCAGGCGAATCTTGCCGAAGGTCGACCGCTATATCGAGCAGTAATTTCAAAAGATGATTTAGAGTTATTGGCGCCTCATTTTTTGTTGACGACTCGACGAGTGTTGGCAGTTGTTAACGTCGCCGAAGACGACTTGGTGCGAATTCCAGAATTTGAGGCAATCGTGCGCAAAGAACTTGCGCCACCTGGTTCAGCAAGTGAGAACCAAGTTGAAGTTCTTGGCATGAGCGTGCAACTTGAAGCCGAAGCCGCGCAATTAGAACCCAAAGATCGCAAAGAAATGCTCGAGGCACTTGGGCTAGGCGAAGGTGCTTTGCCACGAATGGTTCGCTCGGCATATCACCTGCTTGGGCTCCGAACTTATTTCACGACTGGTGAAAAAGAAACTCGCGCCTGGACATTTCACGCTGGCGCAAAAGCACCCGAGTGTGCAGGCAAAATTCACAGCGATCTACAACGCGGTTTCATTCGCGCCGATGTCATTGCGTGGGATGAACTGCTGGCGATTGGATCATGGAACAAGGCAAAAGATGTCGGCAAGATTCGCGTTGAAGGCAAGGATTACGAAGTCGTTGACGGCGACACCCTAGAAATTCGCCACAACACATAAATTAGCGATGAGCAAGCCGACTCAATTTAAGGCTGGCTGGCTGATGTGCCAAGCGCAAGTGCTTTCAAGTTTGAATGTTGCCGACACTGCGCAAACTCGGCGACGCGGCTTGATCGGTCAGACAGAAATTGAAACTCCGTTGCTGATTGATTCATGCAGATGGATTCATACATTTGGCGTGAAATGTTCGCTCGACGTCGCGTATCTTGATTCTGAATTTAAAGTCATCAAGATTCAAACCATCAAACCACGACGCGTTGCATTGCCTGTGTTTGGCGCAAGCCATGTTCTTGAGGCCGGCGCTGGCACATTTGAAAATTGGGGACTTGTAATTGGCCACACTCTTGAGGCCAGATTGACATGACAAGCGACTCTTCAAAAGATATGCGAGGCTCGACAAGTGGTGGCGCGCTGGTTCTCATAGCCACACCAATCGGCAATCTTGCTGACATGACGCAACGAGCAATTGAAGCGTTACAAAACGCAGATGTAATTTGTTGCGAAGACACGCGACACTCTGGAAAGCTGCTCGCACATTTTGGCGTAACAGGCAAAAAACTTATCGTGATAAACGAACACACCGAATACGACGCCCGAGAAGAAATTGTTTAACTAGTTACATCTGGGTCGACAGTTGCACTAGTCACGGACGCCGGAACACCAGGCATCAGCGACCCGGGTGAACGGTTAGTCGTCGCGGTTGTTGAAGCTGGTGGCAATGTAACCGCTGTGCCTGGCGCATCAGCATTGACAATGGCCC
>CAMAWU010000015.1 GCA_945862025.1 Ferrithrix thermotolerans DSM 19514
AATGACGAGATCGCCAACCAAGTTTGTGCGCAGTTGCTATTTCTTGAAGGCGAAGATCCAAAAGCAGATATTTGGCTATATATAAATAGTCCTGGTGGATCAGTAACCGCCGGCATGGCGATCTACGACACGATGCAGTTTGTGTCCTGCGATGTCGCCACAGTTTGCTTGGGGCTTGCTGCTTCGATGGGACAGTTCTTGTTGACTGCAGGTGCTTCTGGCAAGCGATACACATTGCCGAACGCGCGGATCATGATGCATCAGCCATTGGCTGGGTTGCGCGGTCAGGCATCCGACATTGCGATTCAAGCTGAGCAACTCGCATACACAAAATTGAGCATGGCCAAGTTGACTGCGCACCACTCGGGCAGAAAACTTGAAGATATTCAAGCCGACTCAGAGCGCGATCGATGGTTCACCGCTGAGCAGGGACGCGATTATGGTCTGGTCGACAAAGTAATCGTCAAGCGTGGAGAAATGCGCTAAAAGTTTCAGCCAGTCGGCGCGACTTTAAGTCCGTTTGAGATATCTATTCCGCAAGTTTCTTTAGTCCACTTGGCTGCTGCTGCGGCTGATTTTTCAGTTGAGTAGGCCATGTCGATAACTGCCTGAACACTCTCACCATCACTTGATTTAACGCGCGAGGCGACGGCGAGCAACTCAGTCAACGCATTCCATTCATCTTCAATGACAAGTGGTGTGGCTTTGGCCAGTCGTTCGTATCTTTCAAGCATTGCTACGACATCAGCCGCGGTAACTGGAGGGTCACCAATAAACGGAGTCTCTTTAGCAAGTTGACGACAAAAATTTGTTGCCGTGCGAGGAGTTTGGCTGCACGCACTAATTAAAAGCACAAGACAAGAAAAAGATAACGCCGAATTTCTTGCCACTTTTGAGCGACTAGTTACACATTTGTCAAAGAGATAAGTACTCGCGGGCGTTCTAAAAATCATCGCCCTCAATTATCTCAGGTGTTTGAGATCAACTGGTGTCAAGTGGTGTTGCAATTTGAAAAGAGGATTAGACGAGTGTTTGCATCAGTTCGGTCGGCAACTCTTCTTGGGGTTCGTGGTTCACGAGTCGATGTCGAAGTGCACGCCGGCATCGGGTTGCCGGGGTTCACAGTTGTTGGTCAACCTGATGAGGTCTGTCGCGAAAGTCGTGATCGAGTGAGGGCTGCATTGTTGTCGTGCGGTTTGCCGTGGCCAACGCGACGGATCACAGTTAATCTTGCACCGACGGGCGACAGAAAGTCTGGCGCCTGCTTGGATCTCGCGATCGCAATTGGGCTTCTCGCAGCACAAGAAATATTGTCCGTTGAAATTCTCACGCAATTTGCGTTTATCGCCGAGTTAGGTCTTGATGGATCACTGCGTCCAGTCCGCGGAGCAACACCACTTGTATTAGCAACAACTGACCGCAAGACAGTCGTGGCACTCGAGAATCTTGGTGAGGCAACGGCAGCCACAACTACGCAAGTTTTTGCTACTCAAACACTTTTTGATGTTGTCGAATGTTTGTCTGGTCGTGGTGTTTGGCAAACTGCACCGCCCAAAAAAGTTTTGAGTACTGTCACCAAATTCGCTCGTGACCTCGCCGATGTTCAGGGGCAACCTGCTGCTCGCCAAGCATTAGAAATCTCAGCGGCTGGTTCGCATCATTTACTTTTAGTTGGTCCACCAGGGGCCGGCAAAACGATGTTGGCCGAACGTCTCGTCGGTCTTTTGCCTCCACTAAATGATGAGCAGGCGATTTCTGCAACGATGATTCACTCTTCGGTGCAAACCGAATTTTCAAATGATGGTTTAATCAGGTCGGCACCATTTCGTGCACCGCATCACTCATCGTCAATGATTGCGATGGTCGGCGGGGGCACCGCACTGATGCGACCTGGCGAAATTTCTTTGGCCAGTCATGGAGTTCTATTTCTTGACGAACTCGGAGAGTTTGCACCGTCAGTGTTAGATGCATTGCGTCAACCACTTGAACAAGGAATCGTGCGCATTGCCCGAGCCAGAACCAGTGTCGTGATGCCAGCCGAGTTTTTGCTTGTGGCTGCAGCAAATCCATGTCCATGCGGAGAAGGCTCTCCAGGTGCGTGCAGTTGTGATGATGCAGCGCGGACGCGATATCTAAGACGTTTTTCTGCGCCGTTGCTTGATCGCTTTGATCTACGCGTTGCAGTCTCGCGACCAAATACAAGCGACCTAATCTCACCCGTTTCAGGAGAATCAACAATCGTTGTCGCCGCCCGAGTCGCCACTGCTCGCAAATTAGCGTTTGCCAGATTTGGTTGCACGAACTCTGCTCTAACGCGACAACAACTTGACATCGCCGCACCGTTGTCAAAGCAAGCCGAACAACTGCTGCGCAAAGAACTCGAAGCCGGGCGCCTTACTGGTCGTGGATATCACCGAGTCCGTCGAGTTGCAAGAACGATCGCAGATCTGGCTGGCGCTCCGCATGAAATTGACACCCAGCATTTGCAATTGGCGCTGATGTTACGAGTTGATCTGGCCGCCGGGCTACGCACACGCGAAATGGTTTTCTAAATATGTTGACACAAACTTCATTGTCAAAAGACCAAATTGCCGCTGCTGCGTTATCTGCTCTACCAAAAATTGGGCCGAAAAGATTGATGCTGCTTTTGAAGCATCATGATCCACAAACTGCATGGCAAGTGGTGCAAGGTCGGGCGAAACCGAGCGAAGTTGTTGCGGCAATGTTGAATACCGAAGGGTTGTCAACGCTGTTGCGTCATCGGGCAACTCGAGATTTACAAGACCAGATTGAGCAACGATGTAATCGAGCCGGAATAAAAATAACTATTTTTGGTGACGAGAATTATCCGAATTGTCTTGCCGCAGATATTTCTCCACCCGCAGTTTTGTTTTATCTCGGGGATCTTTCTTCGTTAGAAAATCGTCGAGTCGGAATGATCGGCACTCGCAGCGCAACTGCATCAGGAAGATACCTGGCTGCAAATATCGCTTTTGATTTAGCGATGTCTGATGTTTGTGTGATTTCAGGTTTGGCTCGGGGAATCGACGCGTGGGCTCACCGCGGTGTGTTGCGTGCACTTGAATCAAAAAGCAATAGTGCCAGCGAATCAGATGCGGGTACTCGACACAATGCCGGTCGGCCAGTTGGCGTTGTGGCTTCAGGTCTTGATGTTATTTATCCACGCGAGCACGGTCAGCTTTGGCAAGACATCGCAACGCAAGGCGCACTGCTCAGTGAGTCTGCTCCCGGTTCACCGCCCGAAGCGTTTCGGTTTCCGTTGCGCAACCGAATTCTTGCTGCACTCAGTGAAGTTTTAGTCGTCGTCGAATCGCGTGCCACTGGCGGATCAATGATCACTGTTGATGAGGCACAAAAACGTGATGTGAGTGTTTTGGCTGTGCCAGGATCGCCGCGCAATGTTGCTTCAAATGGCACGAACTTATTGATTCAGCAAGGTTGCTTGCCAATCCTCGGCGCGCAAGATGTGCTTGTAGCGCTCGGGCTTGACAATCGTCGAGCACCAGAAAATTTTTATGACCCTAGAGTTCGTTTAAACACTATTGATCAACAGTTAGTTTCAGAAATGGCTGGTGTTCCGTTTACCCTTGACGAATTCGTGATTCGCAGCGGTCTAACAACCATTGATGCAGCAGTGGCGCTCGGGCGTCTTGAAGCATTGGGTTGGGTCGTTGAAAACTCAGGCTGGTGGGAAGTTGTTGATGTCAGGCAGCCACTGCGTTAAACGATTACCGTTGTTATTGCTATGGCCACAGGTTGGAAAATCGATGATTTCGTTGGGTCGATGACTGCTGCCTCGGCAAACACGACGAGCGCCTATGCCAGCGACATCAGACAATTTGAAGAATGGATTTTGCGACTCAAGATTGATACTCCGAAGTTGGTGACCAGAGATCTAGTGCGCCAATATGTGAGTTTTTTGACGACCAGCCAAAAAGCAAAGCGCAGCGTGGCAAGAAAGCTCGCTGCGATTCGTAGATATTTTGCTTGGCACATTCGCAATGGCACATTAAAAACAGATCCAACAGCCGGAGTACACACACCATCAGGAACTGGTCGGCTTCCCAAAGTTCTAACTAAGGAGCAATTGAATTCGTTGCTCTCATGTCAAAACCCCGAAGTCCCTGAATGGAAGTCTTCGCGCGACACAACTGTGATTGAGTTGCTCTATGGCAGTGGACTTCGCGTCAGCGAAGTTTGTTCATTAGACATCGACAGCATTGATGTTCGAAATAACACATTGGTCGTGATGGGCAAAGGATCTAAACAGCGAAGAATTCCAGTAAGTGAACCAAGTGTTGTCGCGCTACGACACTGGCTCAAGTTTCGCCACGAAGTCGTTTTTGAAAGCAATACGAGTTCGAACCAAATGAATGCGCTGTTTCTGAATTCGCGTGGTCATCGCTTGGCTCCACGAGATGTGCGACGGATAATTGATCAGCGCGCATTGACCCCAACACATCCGCACGCACTTCGTCACACCTTTGCAACACATTTACTTGACAACGGTGCCGACTTGCGCGCGGTGCAAGAGTTGCTCGGCCATAGCGATGTCGCAACAACGCAGAGATATACCCAAGTAAGCAAAGAGCGTCTCAAATCTGCGTATGGCGCAGCACACCCGCGCGCATGAATGCACTTCCAGTTCGGCTGACGATTGATCAAGCGTGGAATAAATGGCATGCCAGCAAAGACCCACTCGCGCGCGAATGGCTCGTCGTGCACTATGCATCACTCGTTAAATTCGTTGCTGGTCGACTTGCTGCAGGTTTGCCGAAGCGAGTTGAAATCGGAGACTTAGTCAGTTCGGGTGTGTTTGGTTTAATGAACGCGATTGATCGATTTGATCCGGCACTTGGTTTCAAATTTGAGACATATGCGATTCCTAGAATCCGAGGCGCGATTTTGGATAGTTTGCGATCTTTAGATTGGGTGCCCCGAAGTGTGCGGTCAAAAGCGCGGACTGTCGAAAATGCGATCTCAGATCTTGAGCACATCCTTCAGCGTTCGCCAACAGATGATGAGCTAGCAGCGAAATTAAAAATCAAAAGTTCTGATCTTGAAAAATGGCTGACAGAAATTTCATCTTGCACGGTTGGTCCACTAGATCATGTGGTTGCCGATAACACTCCCGCATCCACACATGGTGGTGCATCATTTGTGCCAAGCCCAGACTCGGTCGTTGAAGCCCAAGAATTGCGCAAGATCATGCGCCACGAAATAAAACGGCTTCCAGAGCGTGAGCGCACTGTTTTGGCTTTGTACTACGAGGAGAATTTAACTTTGGACGAAATCGGCGAAGTTCTCGGGATTACAGAAAGTCGTGTGTCACAGATTCACACCAAGGCTGTGTTGCAACTTCGCTGGCGATTGACCGCCGCTGAAGTCGCTTAATAAATTTTAGATAATTAATAGCGAGATGCTAATTTCTGGTTTTATTTCGAGCGCGCTAATTTTGGCGATGCTGACTCAAACAAATACAACTTCGTGTGTGCTTGTTGCGCCGGTAATTCCTCCTTTTAGTGCAACAATTCGCGATCCATTTCGACAACCCAGTTGTGAAAGGTGTGCAGGAAACCGAGGCATTGAATACAACACACAACCAGGAACTCCGATTACTGCTGGCGCGAATGGCACTGTTAGTTTTTACGGTCAGGTTGGTGGCACAAAATATTTGGTGATCAGAACAACTGCAGGGCGGCGGCTGACATACGGTTCTATCGCCAGCACAAACTTGCGGCTTGGTGCTGCAGTAATCGCCGGGCAAACAATCGGTACAACGGGTACAACTTTGTATTTCGGCGTTCGCGAAACGAGTCTTTCAAACAACAGATACATCGACATTTACACAGCTGTTTATGTTGATCCGGCCAAGTATTTAACTGGGAATAGTCAGTTTTTCAGTCGTGTGCACCTGGTCTCGGGTGCTGTTGCTGGTTTTCGATCAGTTGATCGAGGTTCGTCTTGCTGATGCCGTTTTATCATCCAAACCGCTAGAATTTCGGGGCTAGAAGAAGTAGTTATAAGTTTTATAGCTTTAATTTTATCCCAATATTCAATTGCATGATTTCCATTTTGTGGTCGCTTCGGCGCGGGAGATCATGCACTCAACCACTCATAAAGGAATAGTCATGGCAATAATCAGTATGCGTCAGATGCTTGAGGCTGGAGTTCACTTCGGTCATCGCACAGCCCGTTGGGATCCACGAATGAAGCGATTCATTTACGGTGAGCGCAACGGCATTTACATCATTGATCTTGAACAGACTCTTGTACGCATCGAAGATGCTTACAGATTCGTTCGCGACCTCGTCGCTAACGGCGGAAATATTTTATTTGTTGGTACAAAAAAACAAGCACAAGATCCTGTGCGTCTTTACGCCGAACATTGCGGCATGCCATATGTCAACGAGCGTTGGCTGGGTGGAATGTTGACAAACTTCGACACGATCTCAAAGCGTGTTAGCAAGATGCAAGAATATGAGCGACTTCGAGACACTGGCGAATTTGAATTGATGCCAAAAAAAGAAGCGCTATTAATTGGGCGCGAACTTGAGAAGTTGCAGCGCAACTTGTCGGGCATTCGTTCAATGGGACGACGACCAAACGCAATCTTCGTTGTCGACACGCTCAAAGAGCACATCGCGGTTACTGAAGCGCGCAAACTTGGCATCCCAGTAATTGGAATCGTAGACACAAATGTCAACCCAGATGTCATTGACTATCCAATTCCTGGAAACGACGACGCAATTCGTGCCAACGAGTTAATGGCTCGCGTAATTGCCGAGGCTGTTATCGAAGGACGCTACATCGCAGAAAAAATGACGCCAAGAACCGCGCCAACAACTGGCACTTCAACAGCACCAGTGCCGCCACCTGCACCAGCAACTCGAACTGCTGCAGAGCAGGCAGCGTTTGATGCACAACAAGAATCCGCAAAACTTCAAGCAGCAGCCGACATGGCCAAGCGCGATGCTCGGGTTGCACCAAGCACAGAGACGAAATAGGTAGCACTGATCACGATGGCATTTACAGCAAAAGAAGTACAAGTCCTGCGCCAAGCAACTGGTGCCGGAATGATGGATTGCAAGAAAGCACTTGAAGAAGCCAATGGAGATTTTGAAGCAGCAAAACTGTGGCTTCGAGAAAAAGGTCTTTCGGCAAGCGCCAAACGCGATGACCGAGACAATGCCCAAGGTCTTGTTTCGTTATTGATTAGTGGCAATGTTGGCGCAATCGTCAAACTCAAGTGTGAAACTGATTTCGTTGCAAGCAGTGATGGCTTCAAGACAGAAGCCGATGCACTGGTCGATCTTGTAGCCAAAAATAGCGAAGCAGCAGTTTCGCAACGAGCAACACAACTTGAAGACTTAAAGATATTGCTTAAAGAAAAAATTGAACTCGGTGATGTCGTGCGTTTCGAAGCAGCGTCCGGAAATATTCTTGGTTCTTACTCGCACCTGCAAGGTGGTCGCGGAATCAATGGTGTTCTGATTGAAATGTCAGGAGCGACAGAAGAACTGGCACACGACATTGCGGTGCATGTCGCATTTGCTCGACCAAAATATCTGACAATGAAAGATGTTCCAGACGAGGTAGTAGCAGCCGAGCGTGCGACCCTTGAAGTGGTAACTCGCAATGAGGGCAAACCAGAGCAAGCAATTGGCAAAATCGTCGATGGTCGAATAACGGGTTTCTACAAAGATATTTGCTTGCTTGAACAGCCATATGCCAAAGACGACAAGCAGTCTGTGGCGCAAATTATTGGCTCAGCCAAAATCATTCGCTTTGCGCAGGTTGAAATAGGCTAATCACCTATGGCAGGTGCAACCTCAAAGATTCCTCGTTGGAATCGAATTGTTTTAAAATTATCGGGCGAAGCACTTGCTGAACCAACCGGTTTTGGTTTGGACAGCGACGTGTTGCATCAAATTGCAACTGAGTTACACGAGGCTCGACGCGATTTAAATGTTGATATCGCAGTCGTTGTCGGAGGTGGCAACTTTTGGCGCGGGCTAAAGGGTGCTGGCCAAGGACTGGATCAAGCGCAAGCCGACTACATGGGAATGATCGCAACAGTGATGAACGCACTCGCATTGCAAGATGCGTTTGAGCGAGTTGGTCAGTTCTCGCGAGTTATGACTGCAGTTGAAATGCCAAAAGTTGCTGAACCATATATTCGTCGCCGCGCCGAACGCCACCTTGAAAAAGGTCGCATTGTAATTTTGGCAGGCGGAACAGGCAATCCCTTTTTTACTACAGATACAGCGGCTGCCCTTCGTGCCGCTGAGATTTCAGCGCAAGCAATTTTAAAGGGCACGCACTCTGGTGTTGATGGTGTTTACACGGCTGATCCGAAGCTTGACAAAACTGCAACTCGATTTGACCAAATAAGTTATTTGGATGTCATCAGCAAGGGCCTCAAAGTCATGGACTCGACAGCGATAACTTTCTGCATGGACAACAAAATTCCGATCGTCGTGTTTAATTTGCTTGAAAAAGGAAACATTCGCAAAATTCTCGAAGGACAACAAGTCGGGACACTTGTCGGGTGATAGAAGAAACTTTGCTTGAAGCATTAGACAACATGGGTAAGGCTTTAGACCATGTTCAAGCACAATTTATTGGCGTGCGAACTGGGCGAGCCAATGCTTCACTAGTCGAGAAAATTCAAGTTGAATATTTTGGTGCGTTCGTGCCGTTACAACAGCTGGCATCGTTTCAGGTTCCTGAGGCCCGAATGTTGGTCGTCAAGCCACACGATCGTGGGTCAATCGCCGCAATTGAAAAAGCAATTCAATCAAGTGATCTTGGCCTGTCACCGAGCAACGATGGTGTCGTAATCAGACTTAGTTTTCCGGCACTCACTGAAGAGCGTCGAAAAGAGTTTGTTAAGGTTGTAAAAAATATGGCTGAAGACGGACGGATCGCGGTGCGCAACGTCCGACGCGATGCGAGAAAATTATTTGAGACCGCTGAAAAAGACGGAGAAATTTCACAGGATGAACTAGATCGTGCCGAAAAAGAGCTCGAATCGCTTACCCACACCACGGTTGAGAGCATTGATAAGGCTTGTACACGCAAGGAACACGAACTTCTAGAGGTCTAGTCTTGTTGGTATGCAAATTGATGTTTTGGGGGTTCAAAAGTCATGAGTGATCGAACAGACGGCGAAAATTTAGATGGTAGCGATATCTCAAACGACGACACTCCAAAATTGATCGAACGCCTGCCGGCTGAGAATTCGTCTGTAGATTTCGGCGATGAATTCGGTGTAGTCAAATTTGCTGATGAAGATGACGCAACTCCGACAATTTCGTTTGGAGGAACTCAAACAGAGCAGTTGCCTCACTGGCAAGACATGCCGACAGGGCAGTCGCCAAAATTTGTGAAAATTTCAGAGGACACGATTTCTCCAACTCCGGCTGCGGGAGGTCGTCGCAATACGGTCAATTTGACAGGTACTACTCGGCGAATTGAGCCGAACAACGCGCCATCGCCTGTATCTCGTCCTTCCCCTGCGGGTCGCATCTCAATCGGTTCAGATCCAACTGGCGAACAATATCGGCCCATTTCAAAAACAAATACTCCACTCAGAGATTCAACAACAGGATCGGTTCGGCGAGATCAAGATCGAACAGGTTCTGGCATGAGACCGCCGCAAGTTCGTCGCACTCGGGCTAGCAATCGAAGTGATTCTGGCACAGGACCACGAACGAGAACGCGACAAGGTCATGCAACTGAACCGCAGACTTCCACTAAGCGTGATATTCCAACTGCGACTGCTGTCGGGGCATTACTCGGGGCCTTATACATCGGCGCAACATTGGTCGGTCCAGTTGCAGTGATTAGTTTGCTAACAGTATTTCTTGGGCTTGCGGCTGTTGAGTTTTTCTCACAGACTTCTAGCACTGGATTTCAACCAGCGATGATTGTTGGAGTCATTGCATGTATTTGCGCTCCACTAACTGCATATTGGGTGGGCGATTCGGGCTTGCCAATCGTTGTTGCTTTTGCTCTTCTTGCAGCATCCGTAAGTTTCATTGGGACATCAAGCGTTGAAAGCGACCCAGCAACGAATATGGGATTGACAATGCTCGGGATAATCTGGATCGGATTGTTTGGCTCTTATGGAGCACTAATTTTGAGATTGTCCAATGCGGGCGCAGGTTTTGGAAATGTGGGCACCGACACTTTGTTTTTAGTGGTCGTCGGTGTAATTGCCAACGATGTATTCGCATATTTCATTGGCTCTGCAGCTGGACGTAGCGCTCTTCGCGCATGGATTAGCCCTGGAAAAACAAAGGAGGGCATTGTTGGTGGGGCGATCGGAACTTTTGCTGTTGTCATCGGGGCTGGGATGCAAAGCGGAACATGGACGAAGTTGAGCCAGTGGTTGATTATCGCGACAGTGATCTCGATTGCAGCACCAATCGGTGACCTCACTGAGTCGATGATCAAGCGCAGCCTTGACATCAAAGATTTCGGAACACTACTTCGCGGCCATGGTGGTGCGCTTGACCGTTTCGACAGCATGTTGTTTACATTGCCAGTCATTTACTATCTGACTTTGGTACTCGCTCCTTGGGCTAGTTGAACCGTGAAGAGAGTTGCAATTGCTGGTTCAACAGGTTCAATCGGCACCCAAACTCTCGCAGTTATCGCAGAATCAAAATCTCAAGGCGATGAATTATATGAATTAGTTGCTTTAAGTGTTAACTCTTCGGTTGAAGCAGTTATTGCACAGGCGCAAAACTTCAAACCGAAGCTAGTTGTTGTCGCCAACGAATCAGCGCGAAAGATTGTCGCCAAAGAGTTAGCAATTACCGACCCAAAAATTGAAGTTGCTGCGGATGTTGCACAAATGCCGAGTGTCGCCGATGTCGTAGTGAACGGCGTAGTTGGTTTTGCAGGATTATCGGTGACAATTGAAACTCTTAAGGCCGGTAAACGGCTAGCACTTGCAAATAAAGAAAGTCTTATTGCGGCAGGACCAATTGTTGCACCACTTAGAAAAATATCTGGGGCTGAGATTGTTCCCGTAGATAGTGAGCATTGCGCGATTCACCAATGCTTGCGTAGTTCTCAAAATGTTTCACATGATGTGGCGAGGCTTTTGCTCACTGCGAGTGGGGGTCCGTTCAGGGGACGCACAAAAATATCCCTAGAAAAAGTAACAATACAAGACGCTCTAAAACACCCGACTTGGTCGATGGGTCCAAAAATTACCATTGACTCATCAACATTGATGAACAAAGGTCTAGAAGTTATCGAGGCTCACGAATTATTTGGACTGGATTATCAATGCATTGATGTCGTAGTGCACCCGCAGTCAATCGTTCACTCAATGGTTGAGTTTCGCGACGGTGCGACTATCGCCCAGTTGTCGCTTCCCGATATGCGATTGCCGATTGCTTATGCACTTGAATACCCACAGCGATCTACGGTTAGTTTTGGTGCAATTGACTGGACGAAACTTTCTCGACTTGATTTCGAAAAACCAGATAGTGACACATTTCGCTGCTTGGATTTGGCATATGCTGCCGGCCGTATTGGTGGTACTGCGCCTGCTTGGCTGAGTGCCGCCAATGAAATTGCAGTTGAAGCATTTTTGGCTGGAGAAGTGCAATGGTCCCAGATTTCGGCAATCATTGAAGCAACCATGCAACACCATGACGGTCTAATACCAACTCAAGTTGAAGATATTTTAGAAGCAGACAAAGTCGCGCGTCGTTGGGCTCGGGATTTGGTACGAAAGGAAGTTGCAAGTTGAATTCGTTTTACTCAAAGTTCCGTAATGAGATAGCTGCTGGCGGCGCAACTGATGACAAAGATCCCGCGCAAAATAATTCTGCGACTACTGCGACTACTGCGTCAACGGTGATTGTCGTTGTTGGCTTACTTGCGTGGCTCGGTGTAAAAAATCCTTGGTCGCTGCTGTTTGTCGCTGGGTTAATTGTCTCGGTTTTTTTGCATGAAGTAGGGCATTTTGTGACAGCGCGACGTAGCGGAATGAAAGTCACACAGTTCTATATGGGTTTTGGTCCGCGAGTCTGGAGCATAAAACGTGGCGAAGTTGAATTCGGTATACGAGCCTTGCCGATCGGCGCATTTGTTCGAATTGTTGGCATGAATAATTTAGATGAGTGTGATCCCATTGATGAGCCTCGCACTTATCGTCAGCAGTCGTTTCCAAAGCGAATGCTTGTGATCACGGCGGGCTCTGTGATGCATATAATTATTGCGATAGTGCTATTTGTTGGTGTGTATGCGACTGCAGGTCGTTTCGCAGACACAAAGGAGTTGTTGATTTATGGTGACCCGGTCGCAGAGTCGCCAGCAGAAAGAATTGGTCTGCAACAAGGCGATCAAATTTTGGCGATTGATGCAACTGCAATTAGCCGACGCACTGAGTTAGTTCAGGCGGTGACCGCCAAAAATCCAGGAGACTCAGTAACTGTAAAGTTCAAACGCGATGGCGAAGTATTTTCTGTTGAAACTAAATTAATCAGCAGTCCTGTCAATGCCAGCGTGGCGTTTCTCGGGGTAGCGACAGATTCATATCGCTATGTTCGACAAAACCCATTGAGTGCTTTTGGTTATGGCGTTTATGATGTGGCCCAAGCTTCTCGTGCATCGGTTGCCGGTGTGTTTGTTGTTGTTAACCCTGCGAATATTTTTTCAAATGTCATTGCAGATGAGCCAGATCCGATGACTCGCCCAACAACTGTTGTTGGGGCCAGCCAAGTCGGTGGCGAAATCGGGCGCAGCGAAGGACTCAAAGGACTTTTAATGTTGTTGGCGAGCGTCAATGTATTTGTCGGGGTATTTAACATGTTGCCGCTGTTGCCGTTTGACGGGGGACATGCCGCAATTGCAATCTATGAGCGGTTTAGGTCTCGTCGTGGTCGCGTCTACCGTGCTGATGTTGGCAAGATGATTCCAGTGGCAACGACGGTTGTTGCTTTACTCGCGACTTTGCTGGTTGCTGGTTTGTATCTCGACATCACAAGTCCAATCGGTTGATCGAGGCCATTTCGCATGACTGAAACAAAATTCGCCCGTAAAAAAACTCGGCAGATTAAAGTCGGCAAAGTTTTAGTTGGCGGTGATGCCCCAATCAGCGTGCAGTCAATGACGATCACAAAAACTGCAGACGTTGAAGGTACTTTGCAACAGATTTATGCATTGGCTGCTGCAGGCTGTGACATTGTTCGTTGCACATGCAATGATGCTCAAGCCGCTGAAGGTTTGGCGCAGATTGTTCCGCGTTCGCCAGTGCCGATAATCGCCGATATCCATCACCAATACCGCATGGCGCTTGCCGCACTTGAAGCAGGTGTGCATGGACTTCGCCTAAACCCTGGCAACATTCGCAAGCCCGAGCACATTAAAGCAGTCGCATCAGAAGCTCGTGATCGCGGTGTTTCAATTCGTATCGGTGTTAACGGCGGATCACTTGACTCATCACTTTATGAAAAGCACGGCGGACTAACAGCCGAGGCGATGGTTGAGTCAGCACAACAAGAGTTGAGATATTTTGAAGAAGTTGGTTTTGACTTGGTAAAGATTTCAGTCAAAGCATCAAATGTTCCGTTGATGGTTGAGGCTTACCGCATGCTTAGCGAAATTACAGATTTTCCGTTGCACCTCGGTGTAACCGAGGCAGGTCCATTGCCGGGAGGGTTGATTAAAGCCACTGCTGGTATTTCAACTCTGTTACTCGAGGGCATCGGCGACACAATTCGTTACAGCCTGACTGCCGACCCAGTTGAAGAGGCTCGCGCGGGGCGTCAATTGCTCGAGTCACTAGGTTTGCGTGAGCGAAAGAATGTCGATCTAATTGCCTGTCCGAGTTGCGGGCGTGCCGAGGTTGATGTCATTGATATTGCCCAAAGAGCGCAAGCAGCATTTGCCGATAAAAAACTCCCGTTACAAATTGCGGTGATGGGATGTGTTGTCAATGGCCCTGGTGAAGCGCGTGAAGCCGATTTAGGAATTGCGGCAGGCAATAAGCGTGGACACCTATTTGTTAAGGGTCGTAATGTGGCTGTTGTCCCTGAGTCAGAGATGGTTGAGTCGCTTGTTGAGTGGGCGACATTTATTCACGAACACGGCACCGAGGCAGCACTCGCTCGTGTTGATACAACAATTGCCGAACGTGAAGCGGCTAAAGATCGCAATGCTGCGCTCGCCGAACAGGGCGACGATGCAAACCATGATCACGAAAAAATCGTTGAAATTCGCCGTACCGTTTCAGAAAAGTAATAGCGGGCAAGTGAACTAGTTAGTTAGCTAGTTAACTAGTTGCAAATAACTGACTGTGACTTTGTTGCAATGTTGCAGGTAGTCGCGATAGTTGCCGCTTTGTAATTGTCGGAACTCGACGACGCACCGCCAAAGACTGCGGCAGTTGCGCGACGAGACCAAAAGTTGCGCAACGCTGAATTGCGCGCTCTAATGACCCTGTGCCGTTGCGAAATGCCAAGCCGAGCGCCGCTGCTGTGTCATCTAGGTTGATGCAGTAGCCGTTCGGAAAAACTTCAAGTTCGCGCGCCAAGAATCGCATCGCCCAAGTTGCGCTTGGGCCAATGATTCCGAGCCAGAAAGTCTCAACATAATCTCCACAAGTATCAAAACCACCGATGTTGACTACAGGGTCAACCCACTCGGAAACAAATATTTCGGCATTTGAAAAGTCACAGACATTTGAGTTCATATCAGCGTGTGTGCACCGTCTGTAAAAACGGTGCGGATTCGAGAAACTTTGCGGCGAGAATAGTCCAATGCCAGTTTCGTCGGGTGCATCGTTCGAAGATTCGTTATTGCAATCCGCTCGTGCACAGATTGCTGATGCGCAACGGATAACAGTTCTGACGGGGGCAGGAATCTCAACAGATTCAGGCATTCCAGACTTTCGTGGACCAAAAGGTTTATGGACACTTAACCCGGATGCTGAACGAGCGGCAACACTTCAGCATTATCTAGACGATCACGAACTGCGAAAGCGATCTTGGCAAAATCGGGTCAAATGGATTGATGGTGATCCGCAACCAAACGACGGACACAAAGCGTTGTTCGCTCTTGAAGCCAGAGGGGTACTAGTTGCCGTAGTTACGCAAAATGTTGACGAGTTGCATCAGCGCGCAGGTCACGATCCAGGCAAGGTTTTAGAAGTGCATGGGACTCTTCATCGAACTTGTTGCTGGAGTTGTAAAGACCGTCGACCAATGAAGCAAGCACTTGCACGAGTTGTCGCTGGTGAATCCGATCCGAGGTGTGAACTCTGTGGCGGAATTTTGAAGAGCGACACTATTTTGTTTGGGCAACCATTAGATCAAGATGTGATGAGTCGGGCGTTAGCAGCGAGTAGTAACTGCGAAGTATTTATTGCGGTTGGTACATCGCTTAGTGTTTTTCCTGCGGCTAATACATTGCCTCGAGCGAAAAGTTATGGTGCAAAAGTAATAATTGTCAATGGGCAACCCACAGAGATGGATCACTATGCCGATGTTGTATTGAACGGCGAGATCTCGGAGATATTGCCGAATATTTGCAGTGTCGTTTAATCCTGACTAGAACGGTAGGGTATTGAGGTGCCAAGTTTTCGTGAATTACTCGCCGATGCGAAGTCAAAGATCCAAGAAATTGATACACAATCTGCTGCTGTAAAAATTGGTGCGGGAAAAGTTGTTGTTCTAGATGTTCGTGAGCCTGATGAATTCGAGCAGGGTTCGCTATTAAATGTTGTGCACATTGCGCGCGGACATCTTGAAGCCCAAGTTGAAACAAAGATTGTTGACAAGTCAGCGCCGATAATTGTTTATTGTGCGGGTGGAGTGCGAAGTGCGTTTGCTGCAAAAACTTTGCAAGAACTTGGTTACACAAATGTTCTATCAATGGCAGGCGGATACGGAAAATGGAAAGACGAAGGTCGCGCGTGGTCTACGCCAGCGCAACTGAGCGCCGAGCAACGCAATCGCTACCAACGCCATTTGTCGCTACCCGAAGTCGGGATTGAAGGTCAAGCCAAACTTTTGGCGAGCAAAGTTCTGATGCTTGGTGCAGGTGGGTTGGGTTCTCCAGCGGCAATGTATCTTGCTGCTGCCGGCGTAGGCACAATCGGGATCGTGGACATGGATGTTGTTGATGCTTCAAATTTGCAGCGACAAATTTTGCACAACATTGATCGCATAGGCGACAGAAAAGTTGATTCGGCGAAGAAAACTCTGACGATGTTGAACCCAGATGTAGATGTCGTGACTTACGATACACGTCTGTGTGCGGAAAATGTTCTTGAGATACTTTCTGGCTACGACGTAATTGTCGACGGAGCGGATAATTTTCCGAGCAGATATTTATTGAACGATGCGAGCGTCAAACTTGGAATCCCGGTTGTGCATGGCTCGATCTTTAGATTTGAAGGAATGGTCAGCGTGTTTCACCCGGTTCTTGGTCCGACATATCGTGACATGGTTGCAGAGCCGCCACCATCAGAACTTGCACCAAGCTGTTCTGAAGCTGGAGTGCTCGGCGTGTTACCAGGAATTGTTGGTTCAATTCAGGCGCTTGAAGTGCTAAAGATTTTATTGAACCTCGGCGAATCGTTAATTGGCAAAATTCTCGCAATTGATACAACAGAAATGACTTTTCGCACTTTCAAATTGCAGCGGGATCCAAAAAATGCGGTGACATACGAAAATCGCGAGCGGATTCAAGTGCGTGATCTTGAAGGCGCGTGTGCGCCTTGGCTCTCGCACTAGTTAGTTCACTAGTCCCGTCTGGCCCAGGTCGTATGATTATCTAGTGCGATTTGCGATTGTTGGAGCAGGGTTTTCTGGTGCAGTTGTTGCCCGCGAACTAGCTAACGCAGGCTACGAATCTGTTGTTTTTGACACTCGCGATCATGTTGCGGGCAACTGCCACACTGCTCGTCACGAAACCGGGGTGATGGTGCATACATATGGTCCACATATTTTTCACACGCAGCACGAGCATGTCTGGGAGTACATCAATCGTTTTGGTGAGATGATGCCGTATCGCCACAGAGTGAAAGCAATATCGAACGGCGAGATGTATTCATTGCCAGTCAATCTGACGACGATTAATCAATTTTTCGGCACCGATTTCACGCCGCAACAAGCCGAAGATTTCATCGCCACAAAAGGCGATGCGACGATTACCTCGCCGGTGTCGTTTGAAGATCAAGGCTTGCGATTTGTTGGTCGAGAACTTTACGATGCATTTTTTGCGGGTTACACAGCAAAGCAATGGGGGGTTGATCCACGAGATCTGCCAGCAAGCATTTTGGCACGCCTACCTGTTCGGTTCACAGATGATGACTCATATTTCAATCACCCCTATCAGGCGATTCCAAAAGACGGATATACGCCGATTGTATTAGCAATTTTAGATCATCCAAAGATTTCGGTTCGGTTGAGCACAAGATTCTCGACGAACAACGCTGGCGAATTTGGTGAGTTTGATCATGTGATTTGGACAGGACCGATTGATGCATATTTCAATTACGAATTTGGTCGGCTCGGATATCGCACGCTTGATTTTGTTGCCGAGACAAGTGACGGTGACTTCCAAGGTCACCCAGTTGTAAATTATTGCGATGTCGATGTGCCCTACACACGAATCACTGAGCACAAACATTTTGCACCATGGGAGTCACATGATCGCACTGTGGTGTATCACGAGTTTTCACGACTCTGCGAAGACAAAGACACACCGTATTATCCAATTCGCCGAGTCAAAGAAAAACAGCAATTACTTAGTTATGTGCAACTCGCGAGGACTGCAACAGGCGTCACATTCATGGGCAGGCTGGGTACTTACCGCTATTTAGACATGGACGTAACGATTCATGAAGCGCTAGGAGCCTCTCGCGAGATGATTGAATGTTTAGCAAGCAATAAACCGTTCCCCCCGTTCTCAATTGATCCGATGGTATGAAATGACAAGTTTTTTATTACAACGCTTGGTGCTGCCGCGTACTGAAACCACCGAGCCTCTGCTTTATGTGCGGACACAAGGCGTCGTGATTTTTGGCAATGAGACTGCGCGTCTGACGATGGGCGCTGAACTTAGTTTTGATACTTCGTTTGGAGTATTCGCTGCTGGTCGCTGGAAGCGATTGACAAGTGTCAATGAACTAGAACTGACTGTTGACGCAACTGGCTCGGGGCGCATTGAACTTGTTGGTGTTAGCACCAGCCGCAACCGATTTTCGTTGCAAGAAAATATCATCACTAGTGCAGGAATCTCAGCGAGTGGGAAAACGACTTTAGTCGTGCCTGACTTTGCGAAGTCACATATCGGGAGTTACTTCGTAAGAATTAGTGCCGAGCAATCGGATGTTGTTGTCTCTGGTGGTCAATGGACAACCAACACGACTGTGCCGCGCGACGTCAAGTTGAGCCTTTCAATCACAACTTTTAATCGCCAAGATTATGTCAAGCCAACAGTGGCAAAAGTTTTACAGCTGGTTGAAAATGTTGATGTACTGCGCGGCAAAGTGCGAATTTTGGTGGTAGATAATGCACGCAATATTGAATTTGATACTGCACCCAATGCACCGATTTCAGTAGTGCAAAATCCAAACCTCGGTGGGGCTGGTGGGTTTGCTCGCGGAATCATCTACTTACGTGATGAAGGTTGGTCGACGCACGTGCTGTTGATGGACGACGACATCACACTCGAGCCAGAAGCACTTGTGCGAACTTTTGGGCTGTTTACTTTTGCCCGTGATGCAAATCTTTGTATTCATGGAGCAATGCTCAGCGAAGAACGAGCATGGATGCAGTTTGAGGCCGGTTCGAAATACCGTTGGCGGTCGCTCTATCCATTGCGGGCGATTGGCCGCGAAGATGATTTGCGCGAACGCAAACTTGCGCTACGCGATGCTCGTGAAAAGAAGTTTGCATACACGGCCTGGTGGTATACGGCTTTTCCGATTGCGATAACGCGCGATAACCCGTTGCCAGTTTTCGTGCGCGGAGACGATGTTGCGTTCGGTTTGATGCACACCGGCAAGCACAGCGTCACTCTGAATGGCGTGATTGTTTGGCACGCTGACTTTGGTCTAAAGAACAATCCGTCTTCGCTGTTTTACGAGAAACGAAATTTCGCGATAGTCGACACGCTCGTATTTGCGAATCATCATTGGTGGCACTTAGCGCGTCGATTCATTGCACTGAGTTTTCGTAATCTCTTCTCAATGCGTTATGCCAGTGTCGAATACATGATTCGTGGTGTGCGCGCTTATTTAGCTGGCCCTGACGCGCTGATGGCTACCGATCACTCGGCGTTGCATGACGAACTTCGCAAAGTTACGGAAGAAAAGCCAGGACCATTGTCGGCTGAGCTGGCCGAGGTTTCAATCACCAAACCGAGGCCAAAAGCTATTCGGTTAGTTGGTTTTGCTTTGGCGATACCTCTTGTAGGAGGTTATATTTTGCCAAAGATATTGCGTCGAGATGTTCTCAAGACAGCGCCAATTGACTCACGCGCCGTTGGGCTCGCAACTCGATATAACCGTATTTTGTATCGCCATGACCGTTTGCCTGAAGGTTTCTTGGTTGAGCGCGACTCGCGTAGATTCTTTTCGTTATTGCGCGAAGTGTGCGTAGTGACCAAAGATATTGCACTTAACTATCGTCGACTCAAGCGCGAATACAAAGCGGCTTACCCGACTTTGGTTAGCGACACTTCATGGCACGCCCGCTTCAATCGCTAATCAATCTCGACGAGCGCTCTACGGGTATAGCCGCAAGTAAAGCTCTTCCTTAGTGGGAAATTCCTTATTAAACAACTTAGTGTATGTTACAAATATCTCCTTCGAGTCCCACCAGCCGGCTGCCAGAGCAGAAGCAAGATGGGCCAATACTTTTGTCTCCAAAAGATTAATAAAAGGATTACTCATAGCTTCTGCCAAGTCGAGGTCATGTTGTTGGGTTGCGCTTACAAGAAATTGAAGCGCGACATCTTCTAATCCATTTAGATATAAAAATAGACTAAAAATAACATTTATCTCATCACTCTTTTTCAAAAGTACATCACTTTGACTACGTGTCCAGATTGCATCTCCGCCGATTAGGGATCCAGAGTGGGTTGACAACGGATACATTCCTTGATGTTTTGCGACGCGCGTTTCTGTTTCAATTGTTTGTAATGTGAATCCGAGCATATTAAGCCAAATATCAATCTCTGAAAAAGTAACGCTTGTTTCGGAGTTCTTTATAAAGTCAACATTGATTCTTATTCCGAGCACTGACGTGTCTAGCTTTTTTCTTGCACCATTGAGAATTTCAAAGTCACTTCCCTCCGCGTCTAATTTTAGGAAATCGACTCGAGCATTTTCAAAAAATCTATCAATCGAGACCGCATCTACTTCAATTCTGTCAGACTCTACTGCTGATGATTGAAAATCTGGATGAATATTGGAAAGATAAAGATCATAACCATCAAGATTTGACAAGCCGAGATGAGATCGAATTGTCAACCTGCGCATTTCATTTTTTGCAGCTAGGGCTTTCGAATGTATTGATATATTCGCAGAATTTTCATATCGAATCTTTAGTCTGTTGGCCTCAACCGGCTCAGGTTCAAACAGATGAAATTCACAAATGTCGCGTGCATCTCGCCATGATGGATGCAATCCGTATCGGGCGCCAGCGTCAACTACGAGGCAGTTCCATTTGTTTTGTTCCACAAATGAATTATAACGTTTAAAAAATAAATAATTTTTAGTTATTTAGTTGTCACGACTGCGGCGCTAGCGGCAAGTAGTGACAGCCAAGTTGTTCGATCAATCACGCCAGTTTGCTTGAGTCCAACAGTCTTTTGAAATTTCTTTAATTGCTTGGCAGTGCCAGAACCGAAGATGCCATCGGCTTTCATTTTTACTGCGAGCACACGGCTGAGAGCGGTTTGTGCAGCCGCCACAGAAGTATGGTTTGATTTCAAGCCCAGTGAGAATGTTGTCGAGTCGATGCCCAAAGCGGCTAGAACTGCAGCATCTGCGATGCCGTCAATCGGCAGACCTTTGAGCTCTTCTAGCTTTGCTACAGCGGTCGCGGTACCTTTGCCGAAATTTCCATCTGTAGAAAGTTTTTGTTTCTTCTTAAGTCCAAGCGCCGTGTTTAGTGCCTTCTGTAATGTTGAAACAGGTACACCACGGTTGCCAGTTATTAAAGGCACGGCAAGTGGCAAAACATTTGAGGCATTAGCGGTGATTAAACCTTGTGCACGCAGTGCATCAAGTTGGTTGCGCAGAAACAATGCAAACTCGGCTCGGCCGGTAGTAGTGAGATGCACATCATCACGAAACCAGCGTGATTGAGACGATGCACTGCTTGCTGCATTCCAGTCAAGAACCGAAACATTTGGATTCGTTGCTGCCGCTGTAGCGAATGCAGCATTTGACAGAGCGTAATTTTGTGATGCTCGTCGTGTTGAAAGATTTATGAATACTATTCGTTGAACATTGCGAGAGTTGAGTGCGTTAACTACTTGAGTCACATCACTAGACATTGTGCTCGGGTCATCGTTGTAGCCCAGTTGAATCACCGCGATTGTTGGAAACTGTTCTGGGGTTAGAGAATTGATTACCGCGAGTGCATCAGGTAAACCTTTGTCAGGAGTTACGCAAGCTGGTCCAACCATGCATCTATTTAGAATTGCCTGAAAATTTATTGAAGGATACGCTGGGGTGACTGTTGCATTGAATTCTGTCGCAATACTTTCGCCAACAGAGTCACCGACAAACAACATTGCGCCAACTGCTCCGGCATCTAATGGTGCTCCAAATATTGACGTCACCCCAAACCATGGTGACGGAAGATCAAGTGCGGTGCGAAAACTCCAGCCAGACATTTTTACGGCGCCAGTTGTACCCGTAACTGTAACTTCAACTGCGTAGCCACCCCAATCTCCGCCTAATCCATCATTGGCTGTCGTTACAGATGTGAGAATTCCAATTTGTGGATACTTCGCCACAATTTGTGCTGCAGAAAAACCACGTGACCAAACCATCAATGAACTGTTGGCAGCAAGATCGCCTTGGTCAACTTGTGCCGGAAACGCTCCGCCAGCAGTTCGCCCACCATTTGAAGATGAGAACTCAGTGCGAACAGTTTGCCCCTGCGGACTTCGAACAATTATTCCAGCCGTTTCGAGAACTGCTCGATCTGTATTCGCGGTTTCTAATATCGCAGGTGTGGCATTTACTGCAGTGCGTAAAGCCGCACCACCGTAAACCTGACAATCTTGCGTGTCGCAAGTTTTGGCAAGACCAGGGTAGCGATTTTCGGTAACTGAGTATGACCGAGCAGCAACAGCCTGCGCGCGCAGAGCATTCATTCCAGCACCACCAGCAGCATCGCCCCAACTTGATGGCGATTCGCGCGGCACAACACCGCGAAGATAATCGTCAAGGCGAGCGATGTTGATCGTTCTGTTTTCGTTTTTGGTGTTGTTCATCGCACGAATTAATCCGCGATAGTAGCGAACTTGGTTGAAACCATTCGCCTTTGGTTCGCATAGCCCAACCATCTCAAGCGCTGCGCCTGCGGAGTCTTGACTGGCATTAGTTAAAAATGAAGCCTGTCCGCTGAACTCGCCGACGAGTGTGAAACCCGATGCTTCTGGCACATCAGTTTCTGAAAGACACTTACGTTCTGTCGAACCCCAAACTTGATAAACACGTTCGGCACCCGTTTTTTCGCGGGCGAGCATGCTGGTGAAACGTCTGGCTTGATCTGTGTCTTCAAGTAAACGCATTGTGCCAGAGTCAGAAACGACGCCTGTTTGTCTGGCGTTGAACAAACTCAACCAAACACTCATTTCTTGGTTTGGCGCTTCAAGAGGTGAGCGAGTGTTGCCGGTTGCACCTCCGTAATAGAAGTCGATAATTTGCTCCCACGACCAACCAGATGTCGTCGCCCAGCCGTACGCGCCGTATTGACTAAGCCCTCGACCGTGGCCAAATCCGCGGCCATATACGACGATTCCGCCTGGTAGTTGCCCATCAGCGGCGTTTACTTGCTGCAGTGGCGTAACCCCAGCAATAAACATTGCCGAGCAAATAACAGAGCTGATACGTCTGGATATTTTTTTGGGGATTATGCGCATACCGAACCAATACATCCTCGCAGAAGCATTAAGTCTAACTTGCCTGACGAAAAGAGTTCAGGTTTTATTGACTATGCGACTACTTCGGTAGCAGGAAGTGTGTCGCGTTGTTGCACGACGACACCAGCGAGTACAAAACTAATACCAATTAAATCTGTGATACTTGGCACTTGATCAAGAAAAACTAAACCGAATACTGTCGCGGTTACTGGTAGCAATGCAAGCAATAATGAAAATCTACGCACGGGTATTCTTCGCAATGTGAATTGGTCGATGCCATACCCAATTGCGTTCGAAAGAATTCCAACTAAAAAACAAGTTGCCAGAATCCACGGTGCACTAAATGCTGGCCCACTTGTTGGTGCGCCAAATGGTGCAATAAAAATTGCGCCGATCAACAAGCCAACTCCTAAGCCTGAGACACCGCGGTCAAAGCGCGCCACTTTTGCCCCAATTACTATGTATGCAGCCCACATAATTGATGCGAGAAAAATAAAAAATAATCCGACTGGTTCATTACCGAATTCAATTCCAGAAAGTATTAAGACACCAATTACGGCGCAAACCAATGCGAGTGCATTTCGGCTTGTACGAGTTCGAAGTGCAGCAACAGTGATTGGGCCAATAAATTCAATCGCCACACCTTTGCCAAGATCAAGATGCTGAATCGCTAAGTAGAAAAACAGATTCATTAATGCAGTTGAGATTCCGAACAGGCTGACTGAAATTAGTTCGTTCCGAGTCCAGCGTCCGCCACGACGCAATGTCGGAATAGAAAATGCGATCAATACAAATGCTGCTCCAATTACGCGAAACCAAGCGACACTAGCTGGCGCCAAGTCATCAAAAAGTCGAACCGCGATTACAGCACCACAGTATTGACCAATAGCTGAGACGATGAACAGCGCCTCTGGCGGTGAAGTATTTGCAAAACGATTTAACCCGCGCGAGGCGGCATTAGAACTCAATCGAAAAGATCTGGATCAGTTCGACAGATCTCTTGCCACAGTGGTTGAAACTGCAACCAACCCGCGGCGGGGTAGCCAGTCAGATCGCGGGTGTAACTCGCCATTTCGTGTGGAATTAATTTTGGTTTGCCTACCGCTTCGGCCATCAGTTGCGCTTGGCAGGTGCGCTCCATTGTGATGAACCAAAACGCTGCTGCATCTACAGTGTCGCTAACAGTGAACAAGCCGTGATTCTGATGAATCGCTGCTTTGCCTTTTGGAAACTTGGCGGCAATTTCTTGACCGGCTGCGATTTCAACAACAACTGCGCCACCTTGTTCAGTGATCACTGTGTGATCTTCATAAAAGTAACACGAGTCTTGTGTGATTGGATCAAGAAGTCGCCCAAGCGAAGACCAGGACTTGCCGTATGGCGAGTGGGCATGCGCCGCAGCAATTACGTCGGGTCGTGCTTGGTGGATTGCTGCATGAATACAAAATGCCGCGCGATTGACGGGTTGCGAGCCGTAAACAACATCGCCACTGTGATTGACGAGCAATAAATCGCTAACAGACATATAGCGAAAACTTTTTGCAAATGGGTTTACCCAAAAGTGATCTGGAAACTCCGGGTCGCGTACAGTGATGTGCCCAGCGACGCCTTCGCCAAACCCAAGTCGACCAAAAATGCGCATTGCACCAGCAAGTTTTTCCTTGCGATGTTGTCGCTCTTGCTCAAATGTTTCAAATATAGGTGGACCTAGTTGTGCCACTGTTTTTGGAGTGAGTTCGATGCCGTCAATTACTTTTTTCGTAGCCGATGATTGTTCAATGATTGCCATAACTCAAGGTTACGACAATGCAAGCAATGCGGCGTTGACGAGTTGCTCGGGTAGCAAATCAAAAATGCCATATAACTCGGCAATAGTGCCAGATTGACCAAATTCGTCAACACCCACGGGCACTGTTCGAGCACCATAAACCGAGCCGAGCCA
>CAMAWU010000016.1 GCA_945862025.1 Ferrithrix thermotolerans DSM 19514
CGTGCGCAAGAAGTGAAAAAAGAAACAGTTGAGCAGCGTCGCATTGAGATTCTTGAGGCTACCTGCGACGTAATCATTGAACGTGGTTTCGCGGGTACGCGTGTTGCTGATGTCGCCAAACGACTCGGAGTTTCAAACAGCCTTATTCATTATCACTTTGCTTCTAAAGAAGAATTACTGGCAGCGGCTTTTGAGCACTATGCAAACAAAGACCTTGCTGACATGCAACGCGACAGCGCATCGGCACCCACGGCAGTAGCCAAACTTTGGCGACTTATTGAGAGCTACGTGCCTGAGGGCAGTGACGACGTCGAATGGATGTTGTGGATTGATGCTTGGGGTGAAGCCCTTAGGAATCCCAAAATGAAACCAATAAGTCAAGAACTCGACGCCCAGTCAATCGCTGTTTTCGAAGAGGTTCTGCGCGCGGGTAATGAATCAGGAGAGTTTCACTGTGTACACCCGCGCGAATCTGCAACTCGTATCTCGGGGTTAATTGACGGCTTGGCTGTGCAGTATGCCGCTCATGAAGGTGTACTCAAACGCAAAGAGTTCATTCGGTTAATGCGCCAACTCGCGGCTGCCGAGACAGGCTTGTCACCAGACGACATACGTGATTCACGGCGCTCTACGAAATCTTCAAATGGCTCAAGCAAACAACTTGACGACGATTCCCCCCGACCGGCTTCGTTGGCGACTGATTTTGATCTTCGACAGTTGGTGTCGATGCACTCCGACGCGCTTAGTCGTGGAGATCTTGAAGCAGTAATGAATTATTTCACTGATGATGCGACAATTAGCTGCGACGGATTGCCAGAAGGCGTTGACGTTGCCCAAATTCGCCAAGATTTCTCATCACAGTTTACGAAAAATCAATTCGTCATTGAAGTACCACTAGTGATGGCATTTTTCGCCGACGAAGGCAATGGAACGGCCAACGGTAATCTTACAATCGAGCGTCGTATCGGCGCGTCTAGTGGCAAAGCGACAGTCACGCTAGTTCGCAGTTCGGACACTTTTAGACGAACATCAACTGGTTGGCGTTGCAATCACCGCCATCAAAAAACGATCTGAACTAGTTAGAGACTCATGCCTATTGAATTTGAACAAGCAACCGCTGATGCCGCGGCCCTGATTGGCGATACTAAAAGTCTTGTGCGCGCTGTATTTTCTGGACGACGAAGGAATATGCAACCGAACGCCGAAAAGATTGAGTTGAGACCAGTTCAAATTAAGGATGAAATCAAATTACAACTCATCGAAATCGCTGGAACGACCTCTAAGACCTCAAACATCGCTCCAGATTCGGATCTAATAATCAAACACATGAATTCGGGCTTCGCAAATATTTTGATTGAAAGCGTAAATCAAACTATGTCAATTCGATTCACCAAAAAAGGTGATGCTCAAGTGTTCATTGAAGCATCAAAAAATCAGCAGTCTCTGAGTCATGACAAACAGAAACAACGAATGCTTGATGCAGCCGACCCATTTTTGCGTGAAGTTGGTATTGCCGATGCACATGGTCGAATTAAACCAACCAAGCAGGATAAATACTTGCAAGTCGAGGAGTTTTTAAGAACTTTAGTGCCGGCGTTGACTAGTGCTGTTGCGGCTGATCACATCAAAATCAGCGATAGTAAACCACTGACAATTGTTGATCACGGATGTGGAAATGCTTATTTAACTTTCGCGGCGCACCAATATTTGCGTCAGATCTATCCATTGATAAAAGTTACAGGTATTGATATTCGAGAACAGTCTCGACTTCGAAATTCAGAGATAGCACAGCGTCTAGATATTTCGGAATCAATTGAATTTCGCGCAGAAGCGATCGCGCAAACAGAAATCGAAAATGCGGACATAATGATCGCGTTACATGCCTGTGACACGGCAACCGATGACGCGATCGCCTGGGCAATCAATCATGGTTCAAAATTATTGCTGGTCGCTCCGTGCTGTCATCACGACATTCAGATGCAACTTCTTGAGACGCCTGAACCATGGCCGATGGTGCTTAAACACGGCATCTTAAAAGAACGATTTGGAGACATTCTGACCGACGCCATCCGTGCGCAGATTCTTCGAATCATGGGATATCGAACCGAAATAATTGAGTTCGTTGGTGATGAACACACCCCAAGAAACATCATGATTCGGGCAGTTAAAACACAAGCCCCACTAGATCAGACGGCAGTCAACAGGTACAAAGATCTAGTTAATTTCTGGAATCTCACGCCCAAATTGAGTCAACTGGTCAAATTGCCGATCTAATTTTTGAGTTCTTAACACTGTAAGTAATCGCTAGAACCCTCTAAAACAGGCCTTTTAGAAAGGTCTACCTATTCGTCACCACTCATGGTGGCTGAATCATGATTTTAAGTGATATTTCTCTCAAGTTTTGTAATCAACTGCCGATCCCTTATTCGAATCTCACAAGGGAGCAGTAATGTCAAAATCACAGGGAAAAGTCTCAAAGTTCGTAGTTCTAGGCTTCGCAGGAGCGATTCTGAGTCTCGGTCTAGTTTCCTCGCCAGCCAGCGCCGCAGTCGAAGCACTTCCAGTTTTTGGGGATTCAGGCAGCACAGTAATTCGGCTGCAGGAAGCACTTATCTCTCGTGGTTTCACGCTCAAGGGTGGTGCCGACGGAAGCTTCTCAAACACAACTCGGAGCACCCTCAAATATTTTCAAAAGGTAGTTGGATTTAAACCAACAGGTGTGCTTGATGAGCGAACTGCAAAGTTCTTGGGCTTGATCGCGCCACAACAAATTGATCCAAAGACAATGCCAACAGTTGGCACCAAGAACGAAGCCGTATGGTCATTACAACAGGCACTAATTAATAATGGAGTTCCTGTCAAGGGCGGCGCTGATGGAATCTATGGGTTAGCGACAACTATTGCTATTGCCAAGTTTCAATCAGCCAAAGGTCTTCCAATCACGCAGGTTCTCGATGACGCCACCGCGGTCGCACTCGGATTAGTTCCACAAACCGCTGTTGTGAAACCTGCTGAAGTCAAGACAAAAGAAAAATCAGTTTTATCTGCAGCATCTGCTCCGGCGGCTACAACTAATGACGGTACATCAGATGGAATGTTAACCATCGATACTCTTCCAGTTCGCGGGCAGCGAAGTGATGCTGTTCGTCTATTACAACAAAGATTGATAGCAAATTCGATTGAAGTCAAAGGTGGCGTTGACGCAATATTCGGAGTAGCAACCGCGATCTCGTTGGCAGCATTTCAAACTGCTCGGGGTTTAAATGTCACCTCGGCAGTTGATCTGCCAACAGCAATCGCTCTCGGATTACTTCCTGATTTCGAAACACTTGGGATACCTCAAATTAAAGTTTTCCCTTCACAGGGGCGATGCAGTTTTGCTGATACATGGCACCAGGTACGACCTGGTGGTCGAGAGCATGAAGGCGTTGACATCATGGGCGTAAAGGGACTCGCACTGTATGCAGTCGCTGACGGAACGATCACAAAAATGTACGGTGCTGATGCCTCATTGAGTGGTAACGCGCTTCGCTTAACTACCGCCGATGGAACCTACTTCTTTTACGCCCATCTAGATTCTTTTGCTGCTGGCATTGCAGTTGGCTCAGTGGTCAAGGCGGGACAAATTATTGGTTACATGGGTTCAACCGGTTTTGCTGGTTCACCCCACCTGCACTTCGAAGTGCATCCAAAAGGTGGAGCAGCAGTGAGCCCATATCCAGTTGTCAAAGCTGTCGATGCGTGTCAGATTACGGATGTGCTCCCACAACCGTAATTGCACGCTCGATTAATCGGGTGGCGGAGAAGTGAGATCCTCCGCCACCTTTGAATCAACTAGTAGAACCTAGACCTAGTTAGTGCGATCGTCAGATGGAATGTGCTCCAGGTCTGACAACGGAGATAAAGCGAAAACATAGCCATCTCCAATTTTCAAAGCTTCAAGTCTTGTTATCGAAGCGTGGCCGAGTACGAATCGTTCCCATTCCCAAGGTGTTGGAGTCAAACCTAATAAGTGACAAATTACCGTGCTGTTAGTTCCAGCGTGGGCGACACAGGCAATTCGTTCACCAGGCTTTTCAATATGCCAAATCGGCAATTCGTGCTCAATTCTGTAGATGCCACGGTCGCTCAAAAACTTCTCCGCTCCAGCATGAATTCGTGCTACGAAATCTTTGACAGGTTCGCCACCTTCAAGCCCGTGCCATCTCTCTCTTCCAGGCCGCGAGCGCTCTTCTTCATACGCTTTTGACGCACGTTCACCTGGGGAACCGTGCCAAATCGGACTGCGAATCTCTTCAAGCCACGGCTCTATGATCTGTTCGCGCTTTAACTCTCGCAGAATCGGCTCAGCAGTTTGGCGAGTTCGAAGCAACGGAGAGACGTAAATATGGTCAAGGTGTTCCCTGGCCATCCGCTTGCCGAGCAACTCAGCCTGTCTAAAACCAAGGTCGGTTAGTGGCGGATTATCGACGCATAAACCTTTGTCGATCCACAGTGGTTGCGCATGTCGAAGTAAAAGCAGTTCCATTTGCACTCACTCTAGCCAAATCTGATGCAGTTACTTATTGAGAAATTCGGCGATGTTAATTGGAACTAAGCATTCGTCAAAGATTGTCTGAAGAATTGACCAATACCTTGCATCTAACTGAGCGTTGTTAATCACCGATCGTTGGACAAGTCCAGTTCCGACACATGTGGTTTGCTCAACTGTCACCGCAATACCGAATCTTTCTATCGCTAAAGAACCAAATGCACCGTACAAACTCGCATCATTGTCGAAACTTACATCAGGCAATTCTTTTGTTTCATCCTGGATTACGGGGTCTGGCAGCGTGGTACCAACATCGGGTAATTGGTTTATTAAGTTGTCAATTTTTATATTGCATTCCGTGTCGATGTATTCTCCTAGGTCGCTCTGTGCAGTCTCAATCTCATCACTTGCCAGTCGCACTGCAGCACTAGTTGCCGCAGCATCTTTGCTAATTAATACTGCATTCCAATCAAGTTGTTCGAGAGCGTCACTAAAAGATCGATAAGTCTCTGCTAATTTCTCGATCGTAAACTTGATGTTTGATGGCGCTACTTCGGTCATTGTGTCCAAAGTGTCCGTGGCTTCGAAAAATGCCAGACTAAGGCGACCTGGACTGACGACATCAATATTTGTCGTGATATCTGCGACTGCAGTACTTGCGGCATTCCAACGATCCGCCAATTCACACACTGCATCTCGTTGCGCATTTTGAGAACACGCCGCTGCAACAGCGATTAACAACAGGCCGCTAACTATTTTCGAAGTGAAATTACTGAGACGTTTAGGATCTAAATTCATCAGTTCATCAGTTCATCTGGCTATTTGAGGATGAGAGCCATTGCTGATAAAGACCGTAATATTTTCTTTGCTTATCCATTAATTGCAAGTGTGAGCCGTCTTCAACAACGACACCGTTCTCGAGCACCAAAATTCGATCAGCACGCGAAGCGGTACTTAGCCGATGCGCTATCGACACGGTAGTGCGCCCCGCAGAAATAGCGTTAAGAGCACGGGCTAATTGAACTTCGGTCAGAGCGTCTACTGCTGAAGTCGCTTCATCGAGAATAAGAACATCTGGGTTCGTCAAGGCTGCTCTGGCAAGAGCGACAAGTTGTCTTTCTCCTGCCGATAGCGACGAGCCACGCTGTCCAACATTAGTTTCTAAACCTTGTGGGAGAGCCCGAATCCAATCCCCTAATTCAAGTCGGTCAAACGAAGACATCAATTCAGCATTTGTTGATTGTGGTCGAGCAAACAGCAAGTTATAGGCAATTGTCTGTGCAAACAAAAATGGCTCTTGAGGTACGACGACTAAGCGCTGACGAAGGAGATCGTTGTCGATCTCACGAAGATTTACTCCGGACAATACCACTGCACCAATAGTTGGATCAGCGAATCGCGCGATCAATCTTGCAAGTGTTGTTTTGCCTGAACCAGACGCGCCGACCAAGGCGATGTGCTGCTGAGCAGGGATTTTTAGCGAAATATTTTTTAGTACCGGCAAATCATCATCTTGAGTGTCAATGCGCGATCCATAGGCAAAACTAACTTCACGGAACTCAATACTGATCGGACCATTCGGTAGCGCGGTCGGGAGTGGCGATGCGGCAGGACCAGTCGGAGTGTCTAGAACACTTAACACTCGGCGTAGTCCTGCGACTGCAGTTTGAGTTTGATCCACGACCTCAGTGAATTCAGCAATCGGCTCTAAAAAACGATAAGTGAGAAAAACAAATCCGACCATTGCTCCGGCTGAAAGACCGCCTGCGACACCGCGCACGACACCGCAAGTAACTATGGCGACAATCGTGAAAACTGCGAACACCTCACCAGATGGAAACAAGAATGCACCGATTACGCCTGCTCGAATTTGCGAGTCCGCGCGAACTCTTACAGCTTTTTTCGTTCGCATAACCATAGGTGCATGTGCTTGGTATGCGCGAAGTGTCTCGGTGCCAGAAACTAGTTCGCTGACTGTGCCAAGAAGCTCGGCATTGTTCTCACGAGCGAGATCATATGCGCCGACGAGTTTCTTTTGCAGTGATCTTAAAACTAGAAACAGAGGCGCTGAGACAGCAAAAGCAACGACAGCGAGAATCCAATCGTAAGAAAGCATCACACATGCAACTACGAACATCAACGAGCCATCTAACAGCCAGACCAAAGCACCCCATGAAAAAAACAACGTCAAAGTTTCGATATCACTTGTGACTCGTGAAACAAGTGCACCACGTCGCTCTTCGTTGTGGTCGGCCAAACTCAATCGATGAATGTGATCATAGAGTTTGACCCTGATCGTGTACAGACCTTGCTCGGCGCTAATGCCAAGTCGCAACACAGCAGTTCTAAGTGCCCAAGCCGCCAAAATCACTGCGACTGCTGCAATCAAACCCAATATGGCGATATAACCAACGCGAACATTGCCAGGCTGTAATCCGTTGTCAATGGTCTGCTGAATCAAAATCGGCACGGCCACGCGTGCCAACGAGCCAACTACTGATAGCAAAAAAGTAACTCTTAACCCACTGCTAAGTGCGGGAGCTATGCCTACTCCCCGATTGATCGTTTTCGCTGTTACGAATCGACCACTTGGTTCATTCATTTTTGCGCCTGACCAACACGACCCACAGCATCACGATCGTGTTCGAATGCATTTATCAATTCGCTATAGTCAGCGTTTCGTCCGTACAAAATGTCGTGTGGTGCATGATCGATTATTGCCCCGTCTTTCATATAAAAAACTTCGTCTGCTAGAGCAATTGTTGATGGCCGAGATGCGACGATTACAACCGTCATCTTGTTGTCATTTCTTTGTGAAAGTTCGCGAAGGTTTCTCACAACGCGGGCTTCTGTCGCTGGATCGAGTGCTGATGTCGTATCGTCTAGCAACAACACACTTCGGCCGTGCGCGACTGCTCTGGCAAGAGCTATCCGTTGCCGTTGTCCGCCACTTAGATTTATTCCGCGTTCGCCCATTGCGGTATCCAAACCACCTGATAATTGGTTTATGAACTCGTCACATTCAGAAACCGTCAATGCCTGAGTAATTTCAGATTCAAGAATTGGCGAGTCAAGAGTGATATTAAATCGCAAAGTTTCGGCAAACAAAAATGCTTCTTGAAATACGAGACCAATGCCACCTGGTTGCACTGCAATTACCCCCGAATCACTAGCAATCAGGCCTGCTATCAGATGCAACAAAGTGGTTTTGCCACAACCCGTCGCACCAACGATCGCAACTGTTTGACCGCTAGCGACACTAAATGACAAATTAGAAATCACTGGATTTCCTGGAATGTGATCGAAACAGACATTTTTGAGTTCGATTGCGGTGCCGGCAGTGGGTATCTGAATAGTCTTATTTGGATCGTTTGCGATTGGCTCATCTAAAACTTCTCGTACTCTGCGCCACCCCGCCACTGAATGAGGAATCTCTGAAAACAGATAGCCAATTATTCGTAGCGGAAACACAAGCAGGGTGAAAAGATAGATAAAACTTGTTAAGTCGCCGATTGTCATCGCGCCACTCTTAACCCGCATTGCACCCAGAACAATCAGCGCGATATTGATCAATGATGGAATGGCATCGAGTGCCGCTTCAAACATCGATCTCACACTGACTGCTTCGATTCGGGCATTTCGCAATCGAGAAGTGATGATCGACAGGCGCTCAGTCTCGCGGTCTTCGGCGCCAAATGATTTGACCACCATTACTCCATCAAAACTTTCATGAACTGCTTCGGATAAATTGCCGAGTTCATCTTGGGCTAACGCATAATAACGATCGATGCGTTTTTGATAAGAGATATTCATCATCAGCAGAATCGGAAATACAATTACTGCAAGAATCCCCAACGGAATGTCAACGTAAAGCATCCAAGCCGATGCAACCATCATCATTACTACTACTGATGACGCAAAAGGCAATGGTGCGAGTATTGAGACGCTGGCATCTGAGTCAACACCACATCGCGCGACGATGTCTCCCGTCAGAAGTTTTCGGTGCCACTTAACGGGCTGTGCAACGACATGATCAATCACTGAATTTGTAATCGTCTCCGCAGTTCGCCATTCGGTCTTGCCCGCGAAGCTTCGTCGCACCACTACGCCAATTGCCCGCAGCAGACCAATTCCGATAACCAAAATTGAGCCAGTTACCAATGCTCCAACATCGAGCCGACCCTCATTAAATCGAACCAAAATAACTCGGTCAACCATCCACCGCACACCAATTGAGGATGCGACGGTGCAAATCGCAAATACTGCCGCACCGCTCACTGCCGTTATAAATAACCGGCGATGAAAACTCACAATTGACTTGATCAGCCGAAGTGCGTCTCCAAGCCTTTTGCGAGAATTAACCTCTGTATTTGAGCCTGTTGTCACGTCAGAATCAACATTAATAATCACTACATAGTTCTATCATTCGTCGGTTCTCGCCTATCGTTTATATGAATTCTGATTCAGAGGAACGCTGTGAAACTTATTTCTAGAACACTGCTAATAGTCGTGATCACACTAATTGTCGCGATGTGGACCTATGGTTTATTTTTTGCGTCAAAACAAGCGATTAATAAATTCGCAGACAGGCAATGGGCGCAAGCAGCTCAGTCCCGTTGTTTAATTTCTGAGCAGCAACGGCTAGAACTTGCTGATTATCGACTTGTTGATGACTTGGGCGTTGCTGCTCTCTCACAACGAGCCGCGCTAGTTGACAAAGCCACTGACACTATTGAATCTTTCGTCAACGAATTCAGAGCGTCATTACCCTCAGACCCCAAAGGAATCGAAATAGTTGGTCTTTGGCTTGATGACTACGAAATATATATCGCCGACAGAAGATCGTTCGCCAACGACCTGCGCAAAGGAATCAATTTAAGATTCGCAGAAACACCGCTGAAGGGATTGCCGATCAGTGAAAAAATTTCGACTTTTGCAGCGGATAATGAAATGTCAAACTGCAAGCCTCCATTAGACCTTTCAATTTAATTAGCAGCTCGCCAACCTGATTCGTTCGTGTATTGCTTAATTACTCGGGCAGGTGATCCAACTGCGACACAAAAATCTGGCAATTCCCCTGTGACGACTGAGTTGGCGCCAACAGCAACATGTTTGCCAATTTTTGCTCCAGGCAATACCACCACACCGTGACCGAGCCACGACCCATCACCGATTGAGACTGCCCGTTCGGGTTGGGACTGCTCAGAAATCGGTCGTGAAATATCTTCATATCCATGGCTCTGATCAGTGATGTAAACATGGTGACCTGTCCAAACATCGTTGCCGATAACTATTGACAAGTGTCCAACTATTCCTGAGCCGCGACCGATCAAACATCGATCACCGATTTTTACTACGGGGTTAGTCAAGCATTTTTGGCCCGGCATCATGCCGGCAGATAATGCAACATGTTCGCCGATCATTGTTTTTGCACCGATGTGGATATAATTCTCGTTGAAAATAGTTGTTGTCGGAAACAAAATGATTGAACCCTCGCCAAAACTTCCAAATCGTTTACCGCGAATACTTGTCGGGCCGATCGCGGCATTGATAGATATCCATTTCCATAATTTTGAGATTGCATCTGAGCGCCAATTAGACAATCTCCTAATGCGCATAGACATATCGTACTTAAGATTCACTAACCTGATCTGATGACAACAATTGTAAATTCTTCTGGCCAATTTTGTGGCAACGATTTAGACAATGGGGTAAGCGAGTTTCTCGGAATTCAATTTGCAACTGCAGAACGATTTGCCGATCCGAAAGATGTTTTGACTTATAAAGACTTAGTAGTTGCGCAAAGTTTTGGAGCTCAGTCTCCACAAGTGCCAGGTTTCATGGAAGAGATACTCAACACTAAGACGGTACCTGCCAGTGAGAATTGTCTTTACTTAAATATCTGGGCACCGACAACTAGCGACTCGTCATTAGCGAAATTAAAGCCAGTTTTATTTTGGATTCATGGCGGTGCTTATACAAACGGTACGGCCGCTACAAGTTGGTATAACGGCGCATCTCTTGTTCGTCGTGGTGATGTAGTTGTAGTTTCTGTTAATTATCGACTTGGACCATTTGGCTTCCTCGGAGACAATAATTTAGGAACCTTGGATCAGATCAGCGGCTTGAGATGGGTGCAACGAAATATTTCGGCGTTTGGCGGCGATCCATCTAATGTGACAATTTTTGGCGAATCAGCCGGAGGAAGCAGCGTTGTTGCGTTGACTGCTTCTCCTTTAACGAAAGGACTGATTACGAAAGCGTGGGCGATGAGCCCGTCGTTAAGACAGCTGCGTACAAAAGATCAAGCAAATGTGGCGTTAGAGCAGTATTTGAATTCTGCAGAATGCAAATCAATAGATGAATTGTGCGGTCTGACTGTCGCACAGATGATTGACGCAACCGCTAAGTTTTTCGTTGATCTAGATAACTATATTTCAACTTTTACACCGACTGTTGGTGGTGCCGGTTTGCCTCTGGATATTTACAAAGCATCGGCTGATTCGGGCATACCCTTGGTGGTCGGCACGAATCACGATGAGAATCGCCTGTGGACGGTATTGCATCCGGAGAGCCACACCATAACCAATGATGCTGCATTGATTTTTTATGAGAATGTATTTGGCAGCGATGCAAAACGAGTTTGGGATATTTACTCAAGGCACCGTGAGAACCATTCTTTGTCGCAAATGGTTGCTGCGTTTCAAACTGACGAAAACTTTAGGGCCCCATCATGGGAATTGTGCGAAACCAGAGTAAATAGTAATGCACCTTCATGGATGTACTGGTTCACCTGGTGTACGCCAGTGTTTGATGGTGCGTTCGGAAGTTGCCATGCGCTAGATCTACCTTTTATGTTTGACAACATAAATGCTTCAAATGTTGAACTATTCACGGGCGACAGCCCACAACGCCAGCAGGTCGCAGATCATCTTTCGACTGAAGTCTTGGCGTTTGCCAAATCTGGAGAAGTGTCATGGCCGAAGTATGAGACAAAGAACCGTTCAACACTCAAGATTGACTTAGAAACTGAACTCCTAACAGATCCCGAACCAGAGTTGCGAGAACTTTGGACAAAAATGAGGTGAGTTCATTTTGGCTTGACTCAATTGCACAACATCGTGTCAAGCGAGAACCTCTCGAAGAAAATATTGATGTTGATGTCGCGATAGTTGGTGGCGGATACAGCGGTCTTTGGTCTGCCTACTATTTGAAGCTTTTGCAAAACGATCTTCGTATCGCAGTTATTGAGTCAGATCATGTTGGCTTTGGCGCAAGTGGTCGAAATGGAGGATGGTGCAGCGGATTTTTGCCAGTCACGCTGAGCGACCTAGACCGTGAACACGGACGAGACGCAGCTATAAATATGTACCGCGAAAGTTTTCGCACTCTTGACGAAATCGAAACTGTCTTAGCGAACGAAGACATTGACTGTGATTATCACCGCGGTGGCACAATTCAAGGAGCCACGAATTTGGTGCAACAAAAACGCATTGTTGACGAAGTTGCCGAAATGAAATCATATGGATTCACCGAAAGTGACACACGACTACTGACGACCAACGAGTGTTTATCAAAAATTAGTATTCAGGGCCTCTTTTCGTCTAGTTATACCCCACACTGCGCTGCAATTCACCCAGCAAAACTGGCATTTGGCTTGGCGAGAGCCGTTGAAAAACGCGGAGTGAAAATTTATGAAAATTCTCGAGTAATCAAAATTGGCTCTCAGTGTGTTGAATTGCAAGACACAAAAGTGCGTTGCCAGATTGTCGTTCGCGCAACGGAGGGTTTTACATCGCAACTAAAACATCACCGACGAACGCTTGCACCACTGTATTCATACATGGTTGTCACCGAACCGCTATCAGATTCGCAACGAGCAGAAATTGGCTGGTTAAATCGTGAGACTTATCACGATGCTCGGAACATGATTATCTATGTACAGATTACAAAAGATGGCCGAATTGCATTTGGTGGTCGAGGTGCGCCGTACCACTTTGGCTCAAGAGTGAAACCTGCATTCGACACCCACGAAGTTATTCATCAAAGAATTATTGAGTCGATGCATCAAGTCTTTCCGGTTACTAAATCACTTGAGATCACTAAGCGCTGGGGTGGACCCCTTGGCGTTCCACGCAATTGGCATCCATCGGTAAATTATGATGCCAAAACAGGTCTTGCGTCGTTGGGTGGCTATGTCGGCGATGGTGTTGCCTCAACGAATTTAGCGGCGCGAACACTCGCCCACTTGATAATCAACGATTCGCATCCACTCACAAAACTGCCATGGGTCAACTATTCATCGCGTCAGTGGGAGCCTGAGCCGATGCGTTATTTCGGTATCAATGGCTTACTAAAACTTTCTGCAGGCATTGATAGGCACGAATCCTCAACGAACAAGCCCGATAAAATTCGGGCCAGGATTCTTGATATCTTCTTATGAAAACTAGAAACAGGTCCTGAGATGATGACGCAACCGAAAAATTTAGAAGGTTCACCAAAAGAACTTTCAGGACAAATTGCAATTGTGACTGGTTCTTCCTCTGGAATTGGTGAAGAGATTGCTCGTCGCTTGAGTGGCCTAGGTGCAACTGTTGTTGTGAATTCGTCCTCGTCAATTGAAGCAGGTCAAAAGGTTGCTGAGTCTCTGGAGAATAATTCAATTTATGTACAAGCCGATATTGCTGATAAACAATCAGGACAGAAACTAATTGATACGACAATAGCGAACTTCGGCAGATTGGATATCTTGATCAATAACGCCGGGTGGACAACTCTCGTAGCGCATCATGATCTCGATGCATTGACTGACGAAATTTTCGCCAAAACTTTTGATGTGAATGTTTTTGGTACATGGTCGTTGACAAAAGCAGCAATGCCGTTCTTGTCAAAAAGTACTGATGGCAATGTTGTAAATATCACATCGATTGCTGGCGTGCGGCCAGTTGGCAGTTCGATCGCCTACGCCATGACAAAAGCTGCATTAAATCACATGACTTTATTACTGGCAAAGTCATGCGGCCCAGTGCGGGTAAACGCTGTCGCACCAGGATTAGTCGAAACCCCGTGGACAAAAGATTGGCAAAACCAACACGACAATGTTGCAAAGATCGCACCACTGCGACGGTCTGCAACTCCGTACGATTGTGCGCAAGCAACGATCGCTCTAATCCGAAACAAATATGCAACCGGACAGATTCTCGTAATTGATGGTGGATTAACCCTGGTTATTTAAGCAATTCATTAATATTTACTGCACGGCCTAGTTCAATGCTCAGATGAGCAGCCTGCCCTATTGCCACTGAGCGCAAACCGTCGTGCAAAGTAACTTCTGATTTACTGTTTTCACGGATTGCTTTTTGCATTGCGAGGTGCTCAAGATATGAAGCACCCGCATGAAAGCCAGCAACGACTCCTTCGGGTTGTGCAACGATGATTTCTTCAACACCGCTCGCACCAGATTCTCGCCTGCCGATTCGAACTAAAGAATCTGTGATCAAAGCTTCAATTTTTGCGGTACTTCCGACCACGCAGATTTCTTGTTCATTCTTAGAACCTTCGGCAAACATTGATAAATCGAGCATTCCGCGGATTCCATTCTTGTAATCAACTATCACGAAAGCGTTATCTAAAATGTCAGATTTTTGACCATCGTATATCTCGTCAAGGTGATTGACATCTTGATCGCCCGAGGCGTAGACGCGAACAGCCTCCGATCCAGCAATTAGATTCATTACATCAAAAAAGTGACAACACTTTTCGACGAGTGTGCCGCCGGTGTTTTTACTGAATCGATTCCAGTTGTCGACTTTGTTCAAGAAAGGAAATCGGTGTTCACGGATCGAAATCATTTTTACATCGCCGCAGGTACCACTTTGTATTTCGGTCAAAAGTCGCGCAGTCGGGGCCATATATCGATATTCAAGGCCCACCCAAACAACCCGTCCATCACAGTGTGTTGTTTGCTCTTGTGAGATCGCAAGTTCGCATTCGGCAACAGTTAAACAAAGCGGTTTCTCGACAAGCACATGAACGCCGCTTACCAGCACATCGTCAAGAATCGAAGAATGCAGGTGATTAGGTGTCGCAATCACAACTACGTCTATCGCAAGTTCGGCAGCATTTAAGAGATCTTGATAATTGACAAATAATTTCGCTTCAGGTAGCAACTGTGAAGCGGCGACTCGACTTGGCTCGTGACTGTCGCAAATTGCGACTACCTTACAGTTATCAATCGCCAGCAAATTTCGAATGTGCTCACGACCCATCATTCCCGCGCCGATTATTGCGTACCGCAGTTCGCGCACTGAATAACTCACGGCATCAGACTAGATCGGTAGCCTAAAGTCAATGGTTATGACATCTGATCGGCTTTATTTTAGGCAATTGTTATCGGGCCGTGATTTTGCTAAGTCTGATCACCTCGCCAATCAGATGGTGAATTTTGTTTATTTGATCGGTGATACACAGACGCGAGAATGTGTAGTCGTCGACCCTGCATATGCAGTCGATGATTTGCTGTCGATCATTGAACACGACGACATGAAGCTCACTGGAGTTCTAGCAACTCACTACCACCCTGATCACGTTGGCGGATCAATGATGGGAATGAACATTCAGGGCGTGGCTGCGTTACTTGAAAAACATCATGTGCCAATTCATATCAATAGTGCCGAATCGACTTGGGTCACTCGCACGACCGGAATCTCCGACCGCGACTTAGCCAAACATGAAGGTGGCGAAAAAATTACTGTTGGCGAAATAGAGATCACCTTCGTACATACCCCAGGACATACTCCAGGTAGCCAATGTTTTTTGGTTGAGCAGCGACTCATAGCAGGAGATACTTTATTTTTAGAGGGGTGCGGTCGTACCGATCTTCCAGGTAGCGATCCTGGTGAAATGTTTTTCAGTTTACAAAAACTTGCCAAGATGCCAATTGACACGCTTGTTTGTCCTGGTCACCAATATTCGGCAATGCCGTCGAGCAACTTAGGCGATGTAGTTGCCACTAACCACGTGTTCAAACCACAAACCCAACAACAATGGCTTGAATGGTTTGGTCGCTAAGTCTGAGCAATTCTTAAACTCAACTGAATATTGAATTTGCTATTGCGCTAAGCCCACTTAACAACAACAATCCAATTACAAGATTTCTAAAATGTTCAGGATTGATTCTTTTTCTCAGTCGTGTTCCGAGAAATACACCACATCCCATGACAGGAATTGAAAGCATCGCTAGTCGTAAGGCATCGCTTGTAAGTTTTCCCGCCACCGCAAAAATAATCAGCGTCAGAAAGTTCAAGAAAGAAAACACCCGGTTCAACACAGCACGAAAGTTCTCGGGTGAATAGTGGCGAGCATGTAGCAAAAAAACCAATGGCGGACCGTTTGTCGAAGTTGCAGTTGACAAGACGCCAGAAACGAGACCCATTGTGTAGTCAAAAGATTTGGGCAGTCGCTGCAAATCAAAACCCTTGATGCTCAGAAAAACTCCGATTAATACGACTACCCCCAACGCGGCTTTCATTAGTCGAGCATCAATATTGAGCAGTAGCCAAAGCCCAAATGGCATGCCAACGATCGCCGAGCGAATAAGTCGCATCGACATCTCGCGCACATCAACTGCGCGCGACTCCCACCATTGAACAGAACAACTAACAGTTGAGACAGCAGTCGCAGTCACAACCGCCGTTGGCAGATCAATAAAGAAAATCATCAAAGGCACCGATATCAGCCCGAAGCCGAAACCAAATAATGCCTGAATGATTGATGCTCCGAAAACAATCAGAGCAATGCACAGAAACTGTTGCGTTGTCATACTTTGTTAATTATCCAAACTGCTTAGTGCCTGATCAAAGACTTGCGTGTGAAGATCTACGTCTTGCGCGCTATGAAATGGCGAAATCAAGGCCATGTTGTGGAAAGGTGTCAGTAACACACCGCGATTGATTGCCCAGATGTGCAAGAAACTTTCTAGTTGTGGATCAGATGCGTCTGCTGCTTGTGCGCCAGTGCGTGGAAGATCGGCAAAGCAATACTCGGCTCGACAACCCAATTGCTGCACACTCCAATTCAATCCGTACTTAAGATACGATTTTTTTACACCCTCTGCCCATCTAGAGGCTAAGACGATCGACTCATCGAACTGTGGCTGTAACAAACTATTCGTAAGTGTTGCGCGAACTGCGGCCATTGCAAGTGCGCTTCCCGACAGTGTTCCGCCAATGCCAGAGACATCAACTTCATGGTTACTCATTTGCTTTTCAATTTGCTCGGCAATTTCACTGCTCAAGCCATATGCGGCCACTGGAATTCCACCGCCGATTGTTTTTCCAATCACCAAAATATCTGGCTTCAGATTCCAAAGTTTCGTACAACCTCCTGAGCCCGCACAGATCGTGTGTGTCTCATCAATCGCCAAAAGCGTTCCATATTTGTGAGTCAGTTCTCGAACACCGTCCAAATATCCTTTATCAGGAAGAACTATCCCAATATTTGTCAACGCAGGCTCGATCAACATGCATGCAACATCACGATGCGATAGTTGCTCCTCGAGTGCCTTGAGATCATTGAACGCTACAACCCGAGTCGTTTCCGCGGGGTCCACTTGTGGGCCGATGGCGCCAGGTCTTGAGATAGTTCGACCGTGTTTATCGGCAATCACCAACGTCTCGTCAACGGTTCCGTGATAGCACCAATCATGAACTAAAATTTTTTTACGTTTGGTTAAAGACCGAGCAATTCGCAAAACAAATCTGTTGGCATCTGTAGCGCTTACCGTAAATTGCCATTTAGGGAGACCGAACCTACGTGTTAGCTCTTCACCTACCCAAAAGGCATCTCGCGTCGGCAACATCATTGTCGAGCCATTAGCAAGTTGTTGAGAGATCGCTTGAGAAATTTGTTCAACAGCGTGCCCCGTCATTGATCCTGTGTCACCAAGGCAAAAATCAATGTATTCATTTCCGTCGATATCTGTAAATTTCGCGCCACTGGCTTTATCGACACAAATCGGAAATGCCCCAGACCATCTAGTCATCCATGGCATTGGTACACCAGAAACAAGTGAACTACTTGCCGATACAGCGACTCGTTGAGACTTCGGATTACGGCGAACGAATAACTCTTCTTCAGCGCTGATCAGTTGGGTAAGTTGCTCTCGATTAATCACCCACCTATCATGGCAAATGATGGTGTAAAATCTCTAAGTGGCATTTGGTGAATTAAGTAAGCAGCATCTCTCGCTGTCGGTTGACGGTGATCGCTTGATGAGACGAATTAATTCATTAGCCGAAATCTCACCGATTGACGGTGGCGGAAATTGTCGACTTGCTCTTACCGACGACGACAGATATGGACGCGACTTACTCATCTCGTGGATGAAAGATTGCAATTTAGATGTGTCAATTGACGCAATTGGCAACATCATTGGGACATGGAATATTGGAAACGGCGCGCCGGTGATGTCAGGATCACATATTGACACAGTGCGAACTGGTGGCAGATTCGACGGATGTTACGGAGTGCTTGCCGCTCTTGAGGTAATAGAGACTTGTCAACAATCAGGTATTAAACCTTCTAGGCCACTTGCTGTTGGAATTTTTACAGACGAAGAAGGCGCACGTTTTGCTCCAGACATGCTCGGTTCACTTGTCTATGTGGGCGGCATGCCGTTAGAACAAGCATTAGATGTTGTTGCAATCGACGGCGCAATTCTTGGTGAAGAACTTCTTCGAATTGGCTATGCGGGACCAACACCTTGCCCGGGTTTAGTTCCGCACGCATTTGTTGAATTGCATATTGAACAAGGTCCGATGCTTGAGGCAAACAATGTTCGAATTGGCGCAGTGACCAGCGTGCAAGGAATCTCATGGCAAGAGGTTGTGATTACGGGTCAGTCAAATCACGCCGGAACTACTCCGATGTCGTTGCGACATGACCCTGCTTATGTTGCTGCCGAGATAACAGTGTTTGTTCGCAATCTCACCAAGCAGATGGGTGGTCATCAAGTTTGTACAGTCGGGAAAATTGACATTCACCCGAATCTGACAAACGTTGTAGCCGCCAAAGCAACGATCACTCTTGATGTTCGCAATACCGATGAAATGCTGTTGCAAAAAGCCGAGTTACAAATTGCAGATTTTTTAGTTGAACTAGCCAAAAGTGAAGGTGTAAAAATCACCACGAGACAACTCGCCCGCTTTGAGCCTGTCATTTTTGACGAGCGAGTCATCGACTGTGTTGAACAGATTGCTAAGGCGCAAGGTAACTCCGTGCAACGAATGCCTTCAGGTGCAGGTCATGACGCACAGATGCTCGCACGCGTTTGTCCGTCAGGAATGATTTTTGTGCCCAGCGTCAAAGGGATCAGCCATAATCCCTCTGAGTTCACAGAAACTATCGATTTAATAGCGGGTGCAAATATCTTGTTGCACACGATGCTTTCGTTGACGACGCTAGATACAGATAGCGACAATTAGATGTCTCGCTTGATTAAAGTGGCTGCCGCACAACTTGGTCCGATTCAGCGACAAGATGATCGCACGTCAGTAGTCCAACGTTTAATTGCGTTGCTACGCGAGGCGCATTCCCACAAAGCCGAGTTGGTCGTATTTCCGGAGTTGGCTTTGACAACTTTTTTTCCGCGGTGGTTTGTCGAAGATATTTCGACCGCAGATCATTGGTATGAAACGCAAGTGCCATCAGCCATCACGAGACCACTTTTTGACGAAGCGAAAAAACTTGCAATCGGTTTTTGTTTGGGCTACGCAGAGTTGACACCGCAAGGAGAGCGCTTCAATACACAAATTTTAGTTGAACGCGATGGGTCGATTGTTGCCAAATATCGTAAAGTACATATTCCTGGGCATGAACATCACGAGCCCGACCGTCCATTTCAACACGCCGAGCGTTATTACTTTAAACCTAGCGACGAAGGCTTCGGAGTTTGGAAAGCATTCGGTGGCCGAATTGGGATGATGATCTGTAATGATCGTCGATGGCCAGAAAGTTATCGTGTGATGGGTTTACAAGGCGTCGAAATGATCCTCTGTGGATACAACACGCCGTTGCAATATGTTCCTGATCCGACCCAAGACCCGCTGCAAAGTTTTCACAACGCTCTTGTGATGCAAAGTGGCGCTTATCAAAACGGCACGTTTGTTGTTGGTGTGGCAAAAGGAGGTATCGAAGAAGGCGTGGACAGTTTGGCCGACTCAAGCATCATTGCCCCGTCGGGTGAGATACTGGCCAAAACTTCTACAACCGGGGATGAAGTTGTGACTGCAGTCTGCGATTTGGACTGGTGCAACAACTATAAAAATACGCTTTTTGATTTCAATCGTTACCGTCGACCAGAGGTTTACGGCAGAATCACCTCCCAGCGCGGGTCAATTATTGAATGAAATCGCTGTTCTAAAATCGCCATTCTTTACATAATGTAAACCTCAAGCTCAATAGCTGTATGGTGTTTATGTGACACAAGTCAATGATTTGCCGCTGATTGACGATCGCGTTGCGTTCACTGTCAACGGGGTTCCAGTGACTGTTCGCAAAGATCATCCGCATTTATTGGCGGCACTACGCGAAGAACTAGATATCACTTCACCGAAAGATGGTTGTTCACCAACCGGTCAATGCGGATGTTGCACCGTACTAGTAGACGGCAAAGCGATCGTAAGTTGTCAACAGTCTCTTGAAAAAGTAACTGGTGCAGAAATAACCACTCTTGAAGGCGTAAGCCAAAAAGAGCGTGACGCTTTCGCCAACGCCTTTGCTGCGTGTGGTGGGTTGCAATGCGGGTTTTGCATTCCTGGGATCATCGTGCGCGCGAAAGCGCAAATCGACAAAAAAGGCACAGGACTAAAGCGTGAAGATATGGCCAGACATCTCGGCGCACATCTTTGCCGCTGCACTGGCTACGTGAAAATTCTTGATGCGATTGAAACTGTTGCTCAAAATATTGATCGTGAAATCTTGACAACTGGTGGACTGGGTGTGCGAGTTGCAAAATATGAAGCAGAAGCACTTGCACTCGGAGATCGCGGATATATCGACGACATGCGCGTACCAGGAATGTTGCACGCATCATTAGTTTTTACAAAACATGCGCGAGCAGATGTGCTGGCGATTGACACAACAACCGCGCTTACTCAGCCTGGCGTGAAAGCTGTGTTTACTGCTGCTGATATTCCAGGCGAACTAATGGTGGGGATTATTTACAAAGACTGGCCCGTGATGATTCCCGTTGGAGGACGCACATCTTACGCCGGTGATGTTTTAGCAATCGTCGTCGCTGACACTCGTCTCAACGCAAGATCAGCAACAGATTTTGTAACGGTTAATTACGGCGTTCTTGCGCCGATCACTGATGCGAAAGTTGCAATCAACTCATCTGACTTGGCTGTCTGGCGCACTGACTCAAATGTTCTGAGCAAATCGACATACAAGCGTGGTGATTGTGATCTTGCTTTTACAACGAGCAGCCATAATGTCAAAGAAACTTTTAATACCCAACGAATAGAGCATGCGTTTTTAGAACCAGAGAGCACTCTTTGCGTACCTAGTGCCGAAAACAACAATCGACATTTGCAGGTTTATTCTGGCGGTCAAGGTGTGTGGGATGACCGCAACGACATTGCTCGCCTGCTGGCAATTCCAAATGAGCAAGTGACTGTAACTCTGATCACAAATGGCGGAGCATTCGGTGGCAAAGAAGATATGAGCAATCAAGCCCACACAGCACTTGCTGCGTGGTTACTTGACACTGCCGTCAAGTGCACTTTGACCCGTGAAGAAAGTTTCTTGATGCACGCTAAGCGCCATCCAATTGAAATGATCTACGAAGCAGCTTGTGATGATCAAGGAATCCTGACAGCGTTACGTGTTCGCGCAATCGGAGACTCTGGGGCATATGCGAGTGTCGGGATGAAGGTTCTTGAACGCATGGCTGGACATGCAAGCGGCCCTTATCAAGTTGCCAATATTGATGTTGAAGCAATTGCTGCTCGAACGAATAATCCGGTGTGTGGTGCCTTTCGTGGTTTCGGTGCGAATCAGGCACAATTTGCGATGGAAGGCGTACTGGATCGCCTAGCAGAAAAAGTTGGTATCTCTGGCTGGGAAATCAGATCACGAAATGTGATTAAACCAGGCATGGTGTGGGGCCCTGGTCAAATTATGGACGACGGCTGTCTGGGCGCCGAATTATGTCTTAACGAGATCAAGCCCGCATACGACGCAGCGGTTGCAGAGGGCAAAGCGGTTGGTCTAGGTCTCGGTCTCAAAAATAGTGGCCTCGGCAATGGGTTCAAAGAAATTTCCAAAGCAGTTGTGCATTTCAAGCACGACGGGCGAATTGAAGTTCGTCACGGTTGGACAGAGATGGGTCAAGGAATCAATACCGTTGTAGCACAAGTTGCCGTTCATGAACTCGGCGTTGATGCGGCGCTGATTGATGTGATTGTTGATACGACACGCGAACTTGGCTTTGGCCAGACAACAGGTTCGCGGGGCACCTTAATGGGTGCTGGCTCTGTCAAGAATGCATGCGATGTCGCTCGCGCTGCGAATTTTGCCAAGGGCGTTGACCATGTCGGCGAATACCGCGTCGACTGGACAAACAAACTCGGTGAACCTGGGGTAACAAACCCAATTATCCACTCAACATTTAGTTATGCAGCCCAAATGGTTGTCATAGATCGCACATCACAGAAAATTGAAAGCGTGTTAGCAGTGCACGACGTTGGGCGAATAGTGAATCCGACTCTGTGCGAAGGACAAGTTGAAGGCAGCGTACACATGGGTCTCGGATATGCGATGACTGAAGATTTTCCTTCCGATCCGGTTACGGCGTTTCCAACAAATATGACGCTGCGTAGTCTCGGGATCTTACGCGCCAAGGATGTTCCTAAAATTGAAGTAAAACTTATTGAGTCGGCCCAACCTAATTCACCTTACGGTATTAAGGGAGTCGGCGAAATAGGTCTTGTCCCAACAGCGGGTGCTGTTGCAACTGCACTGCATAATCTTGATGGCAACTGGCGAAACACTTTACCGATGCGTCGCGATAAACAAGAAGATTAATCAATGTCGAATCAGACTGCAGGGCTTGTATGTGCACACCATCATTTGTATTCGTCTCTTGCTCGCGGAATGCCCGCCCCGAAACATTCTCCGACAAACTTTATAGAGATTCTTCAACAAGTTTGGTGGCGGTTAGACAATGCGCTTGATGATCAAATGATTTATTGGTCGGCGATGCTCGGTGCAACTGAGGCTCTCCTGAGTGGCACGACTTGTATTATTGATCATCACGAATCACCCAAAAGTATTGATGGCTCACTGTCAACTATTGCGAAAGCTTGCAAAGAGGTTGGGGTGCGCGTGAATACCTGTTACGGAGTGACTGATCGCTGGGACAATACTGGCAAGCTGCATTCAAAAGTTTCTCCACTTTCTGAGATGACGCATTCAGCCAAACAGGGCTTGGCTGAATGCGATCGCTATTTATCTGAAGGTGGTCGCGGAATGGTTGGTGTTCACGCAGCTTTCACTTGTAGCGACGAAACCTTGAACGCAGCAAGTCAACTCGCGCTAAAACACGATGTCGGTGTGCATATTCATGTTGCCGAAGGTATTGATGACCAGCAAGCCGGCGCACGACTTGAGCATTTAGCGAACGACGACTGGCTCTTAATTCACGCAGTTCATCTTGATCGCAAACTCCCTGGCGCGGTGGTTCATAATCCCCGATCAAATATGAATAATTCGGTGGGGTATGCAAAACCATCTCAACTTGACAATCTAGTAATGCTTGGCACGGACGGCATTGGCGCAGACATGCTTGAAGAAGCACGGCTTGCATACGTTCGCCTACGCGAGTTTGATGTTTCAGCCTCGCCTTCTGTCGTTTGGTCTTGGCTTGAAAATGGATACAAATATTTCCCCGAAGCAAAAGCCGACAAAGTGACATTCAATTACGATCACCTAGATAGTGAATGGCATGTCGCTTTCACGCCTGGTATTCGCGCGACAGATGTTGAAATTGACGGTGAGAAAGTTCTAGTTTCAGGTGTGCCGACACGAGTTGACATTAACGAAGTCAGAGCAAAAGCCGCTGAACAATCGATACGACTACACGAAAGGTTGGCAAGTTAATGAGCCCAGTCACACAAGCGAAGTCCGCTCGCGTCGCGTTATATCTTCAAGATGCGCATCGTATTTCGGAGGGAATGGAGTTCGCGAAATACGCCGAAAGCAAAGGATTTGAAGCAGTGTGGCAAGCCGAGAGTCGACTCGTGCGCGAAGCAACTGTTCCAATGGCCGCATTCGCATCTGTAACCACAAAAATTAAAGTCGGATCGGGTGTCGTTGACTGCTGGAGTCGTAACCCTGCTCGCCTAGCGGCTACTTTCTCAACTCTCGACGACCTTGCGCCTGGTCGCGTGATTTTAGGTATCGGTGCATGGTGGGATCCGTTGGCAGCAAAAGTTGGCATCTCGCGCGCTAAACCATTGCGTGCGATGCGCGAAATTGTTACCAGTGTGCGTGCGCTTCTAAATAATGAGACTGTGACTTTTAGCGGAGAGTTCGTGCACCTCGACGGCGTCGAACTGGACTATGTTTACCAGAAGCGTCGCACGAAACATGTTCCAATTTATATTGGCGCAACTGGAATGCAGATGATGGAATTAACTGGTGAGATTGCCGACGGCGTGGTTTTGAATTACTTGGTTTCACCTGAATATAATCAAAAGGCGATGGAAGCATTGACTATTGGCGCTGATCGCGCAGGAAGATCTGTTGACTCAATCGATCGACCGCAATTGGTTGTTTGTAGCGTTCATGAAGATCGTAAGACTGCTCTTGACATGGCACGACAGATGGTCACCCAATATCTCGGTCAACAGCCACACATCATGAAGGCGTCGGGTGTACCACAGTCACTACTTGACAAAGTTGGCTCAGTTCTTACTTGGCCAGCAACTCACGAGCAAGTTGTTGCCGCATCAAAACATGTGCCCGATGAAATTGTTCAGATGCTCACTGCAAGTGGAACACCGACAGAGGCTCGTCAACGGGTAACCCATT
>CAMAWU010000017.1 GCA_945862025.1 Ferrithrix thermotolerans DSM 19514
TGGCCGCTCGGGCACCGACCCCACATCATTTGACACCAACACGCTATCTCTTTTGGGTATCGTTTCCCCATGCCAAGTTTCGACGTTGTATCCGAAGTTGACCGCCAAGAATTGCGAAATGCAATTGATCAGGCTCAGCGTGAACTCGCAACTCGCTATGACTTTAAAGACACTGATTCTGAAATTGAACAGAAAGATCTCGTGCTCACCCTGCGTACAGCAAGTGAAGATCGTCTTAGGGCACTTAAAGTTTTACTTGAAGAGCGTTTTGTTAAAAGAAATATTTCTTTAAAAAGTTTGGACTGGGGAAAAATTGAACAAGCGGCTGGCGAAAGCGTCCGCCAAATCGTAACTATAAAAGTTGGCGTTCCAGCAGATAAAGCACGCGAGATCAACAAGTTGATTAAAGAGAAAGCGCCAAAGGGTGTTGCTGGCCAGACACAGGGCGATCAACTCCGAGTTTCAGCAAAAAAACGAGATGACCTACAAGAGACTATGGCGATGTTGCGCGGTGCAAATTTAGACTTGCCATTGCAATTTATTAATTTCCGCGATTAATCTTCGGCAGGTGACTCGGTCGCACGACGCTGAAGTTCGCTGACCACTGAAGCATCAGCGAGTGTTGTCGTGTCACCGATGTTGCGTCCTTCAGCGACATCTCGCAACAACCGTCGCATAATCTTACCACTTCGTGTTTTAGGCAAATCGGGTGTGAAAAAAATCATTTTTGGTTTTGCTATCGGTCCGATTTCTTTTGCAACATGCTCACGAAGAACTTTTTCATCAACTTCCAGACCGCCGCGCAGAGTCACATATGCAATGATTGCTTGACCCGTCATTGCGTCGTTTGCTCCGACAACTGCAGCTTCGGCAACACTTGGATGTGAGACGAGTGCAGATTCAACTTCGGTTGTCGAAATTCGATGTCCAGAAACATTCATCACATCGTCAACGCGACCGAGTAACCACAAATATCCTTCGCTATCAAGCTTTGCGCCATCACCAGCAAAATATCGACCAGGAAATTTACTCCAATAAGTTTCTCGGTATCGCTTTTGATCTTTCCAAATTCCGCGCAACATGCCAGGCCATGGAGTTGTCAGAGTCAAATATCCTCCGCCGGACATCACACGTTTGCCTTGTTCATCAACAAGTTCGGCGCCGATACCTGGCAACGGAAACGTCGCAGAGCCCGGTTTAGTGACCGTCACACCTGGTAAGGGAGTGATCATCATTCCACCAGTTTCGGTCTGCCACCAAGTGTCAATAATTGGACAACGCGAACCACCAATATTTTCGTTGTACCAAATCCATGCTTCTGGATTTATTGGTTCACCAACCGTGCCGATTAATCGCAACGAAGTTAGATCATGTTTGGCGGGTTCTTGTCCGCCCCACTTCATGTAAGTGCGAATCGCAGTTGGCGCCGTATAGAAAATAGTCGCTTTATATTTTTCAATGATTTGCCAAACGCGATCATTAGCGGGAAAGTTCGGCACACCTTCGTACATAATTTGCGTCGCGCAATTTGCCAACGGTCCATAGACGATGTAACTATGACCAGTAACCCAACCAACATCAGCCGTGCACCAAAAAATATCTGTCTCTGGCTTGTGGTCAAAGACGTATTTGAATGTGGTCGTCACATGCGCCAAATATCCAGCAGTTGTGTGCATGATGCCTTTGGGCTTGCCGGTTGTGCCAGAAGTGTAAAGCAAAAACAAAAGGTGCTCAGCTTCCATTGGTTCGGCTACACAACTTGCATCAGCCGTCGACATCGCTTCGTGATACCAAACATCGCGACCTGGAGTCATTGAGACTTCATTGTTTCCGCGCTTTACGACAACTACATGTTCAATTGTCGTTGTCGTTTTTAGTGCTTCATCGGCTTGAGACTTTAGCGGAAATACTTCGCCGCGGCGCCATCCGCCATCTGCGGTGATTAACAATTTCGCTTCAGCATCATTGATCCGATCGGAAAGTGCTTGTGCAGAGAAACCCCCAAACACAACACTGTGAGCCGCACCGATTCGAGCACATGCCAACATCGCCACTGCGGCCTCAGGAATCATTGGTAGATAAATATTTACTCTGTCGCCTTTTGATACCCCAAGATTCTTTAAGACATTGGCAAACTTTTGCACTTCATCTAACAACTGAGAGTACGTAATCGTGCGTGAGTCGCCAGGCTCACCTTCCCAATAGAACGCGACTTTGTCACCTCGACCAGCGATCACATGTCGGTCAAGACAGTTATAAGAAACGTTGAGTGTTCCGTCACTAAACCACTCGGAGTATGGCAAATCCCATTCGAGTGTTTTCGTAAATGGTTGTGACCAAGCAAGAAGATCTCTCGCGTGACGCGCCCAATACTCAGCAAAGTCTCGCTCTCCCTCTTGGTACAGACTTTGGTCAGCGATAATTGCGGCTGCTTTGAACTCTGCCGAAGGCGGAAACTTTCGTTCCTCATACCCCAGAGCATCTATTACGTGTATTTCTTCAGACACATTTCCTCAGATCGTTAAATATTGACTATCAGTTAATTCGTTAAGTCTTTCCCCTATCTGAGAGAATAGCGAATAGCCCCAAAACAATCCCATTTCAGCAATTCGCCCTCAAATACCAACTCGCAATTTGGTTTAGTCGACTGGCTATTGTCCTTCGGGATGGCGCTGACTTGGGGATCGTCTTTTATTTTGATTGACATCATTATTCGTTATGCGCCAACAACTTTTGTGCCGTTTGGTAGGTCACTTTTTGGAATGATCGCACTATTTTTCGTACCAGGATCACGTGACCACATCGCTCGCGAACATCGCACACGGCTTTGGGTTCTTGGTCTGATTTGGATGGCCTTGCCATTCTTCTTATTTCCGATTGCAGAGCGCACTGTTGCCAGCAGTATTGCAGGAATGATGAACGGTGCATTACCAGTCGTCGTGATCGTTGTAACTTCAATTTGGATGAGAACTAAGCCGTCCGGTCAACGAATTGTTGCGATACTCGTCGGATTTATCGGAATCGTGCTGATTGCTGTGCCGTCAATTAATGACGGCACAACTGCCGATGTTAAAGGTATTTTTTATCTGCTGGCTGCATTAATGTGTTATGCCGTCGCACTAAATATGGCGCGACCACTTCAAGCGATTTACTCGCCCGCAACCTTGATGCTGAGGGTTGTTTTAATCTCAACCGTCTTGTCAGCACCACTTGGAATAATCGCGTTGCGATCAACGAGATTTAGTCTTCCTCTATTCGGATCAACTGTGATACTTGGGGCACTTGGTTCAGGGTTTGCATTCTTGTTATTCGGCACACTTTTGAAACGAACTGGCACGGTTCGTGCAATGATCCCGACATATTTCACCCCAATAGTAGGCACTTTGCTTGGCGTTTTGTTTAATGGGGAAAAAGTTCTCGCGCTGTCACTCATCGGAATGCTGATCGTGATTCTCGGCGCCTGGCTCACGAGTCGACCCGAAACTAAGTCTCAGCAATAAATTTGCACCTCACCACCACGGACGCATCCATCCATAAGTCTTTTTTTTGAGTAACAATTATTAAATCGTCTGGTGACATAGTCTTGCACTTTTCACGAGCATTTTTTAAAGCAATCTGCCACAATGGATTCTCTTCATATCGCCCACCACCAACCTGTGGCAATTTTATGTCAAACGGATCTCGAAAGTTCTGTTTTACAAGTACCGAAAAAACGAGTATCAAAGCCAACGTTCCTACTGCAATTAAACTTTGCAAGCCTAATCTTTTATTAAGCGATTTTGGAATCAAAAACGTAATCGCAATCCAATAACAGCAAACTGGAACAAAAAGAAGTTGATTGGTTTGAGCGACTCCGCCAACCAAAATTATTTGCAAAACAAAAGTTACGACAATAATTAGGCTGAATCGTACTACTACCTTTGGCGCATGGAAATCTAACTTTCTGCGCTTGATTTGTAACAGTCCGCATAATGGCAGGCCAAAAAATATTGACGACAGAATTAGCATGTGAAACAAGTTGTTCGAAAATGCTTCACTCAAGATCCATTCCGACGCCAAAGGTTCTGGCGACATTTGGGTTAAAAGATATTTCAGCGAACCAGGAAAAGAACGAATCGTAGTAATGATGTCTATTGGTGGTGCACTGCGAATTCGATTCGCGCCACTCTCCTCAATCCAACCAAAAATTTGCGAAGTTTGAGCCATTTCTTGCGTCCATTCGCCAAGATAACGCATTGGCGGTTCCTGTCGAATTTGAATAAAAAGCGAGAGAAGCAACCCCATAAAAAGGCCTACCCCGACGACCAAAATTTTGTTTCTCTCTTTATGGTTGCGACAATAATCAAACCCAACTAAAACCAATAACACTGCACTAATCGGATTAGACGCTGCTGTCAAAAATGCAAAAATTGCAAGCGCAATAGTTGCGATTTTCGAACCACCGTAATTACAAACCGCCACCAAGACAGTTAGTGCGATAAACATTGGCCAAAAAGAGTTCCAAACAACGCCTTGCATTCCGAGCCCAGGTAAAGGAACAAGTATCAGAACCAACGATGCACACATCGCAACCACATACCTACCCGTCACGCGATACACAGCCCAAAAAATAATTAACGAATAGAACGCCCACAACAAAGTTGCTATAAAAACTAAAACAACTGGAAGATACTCGAGTGGAAACTTCACAGCTAACGAAATTAAAATACGAGGTACTAATAATCCGTAAGACCAATCATTAAGGCTTAAAAATAGGCTCTGTGAAAGCGCACTACCGACTGCGATTCTTTCTTCGTAATTGAGCATTCGATGAGCGCCCCAACCACGGCCGACAAGCAAAGCCAGATAAATTAAATAATTAGCAACAAGAATATAAAAATTATGTTTCTTGGGCTTCAAGTATTTACGGAGGTCATCAATTTTGTTAACGATCATATTATCTTATACAACATTTTCATTCCGAGAAATCTTTTAGTTACTTGATCCACTCAATCACATTAAACCTTCCAAGACCGTCTAGTGATGTCAATGCTTCTGCTTCGCTAATCCGACTGCGCATCAACATTGCAGACAAATCTGGCTTGCTTGCGTTCGCTTGCCAATAATCTCTGCCTTCATCCACCAAAACATTTAAGCCGTGCGCTACGAGCCAACCCGATTGACTTGAAATATTACTTGGCTTACTGATCATCTCTAATTGATCCAACATCAAATGATTCGTAATGTCTTGCTCGCCGGGCTGACTTAAATAGTGCTCACCAAGTTTGTGCTTACGATATGTTCGAAGCCAATCACGCCAAGGAAGTGACGCCGCATGACGCGACGTCATGCAATAGTCAAAGATTACTAGCGAGCCTCGTTCAATTATCTGCAAACTTGTCGCAAGCCATTGTTGAGCCTGTCGCTGCACTGGCAATCGCGTGCCATGTTGCGGATTCTCAGGTAGCCAATCGGGCACATCGTCAACTTTGCGCAATACCTCTTGAAACTTGCCGTCACGCTCTGCAACAAATGCTTCCTGCCATTGATTATCAAACACAAATAATCTGAACGGTAGATTATCCAGTAACTCATTGGCAATGATCATGCCCGTAGTTGGTGTGGTTGGCATGGTTGCTTGCGAGATGACTTCTACTGGGTGTGAACTGCGCTGCGCAGAAGAACTTTCAACGGCAACATAAGTAATCGCGGCACGAGATTCAAGATCTGCTCGAAGCACACTGCGTGCAAGCGTGCCAGGGCCGGCGCCGACTTCAATGACGCTAAAATTTTTTGGACGACCTAATTCGCGCCATCTTGTGTCAATTGCACGCGCAACAACTGCACCAAATAATGGTCCAACTTCTGGACTCGTAATGAAGTCTCCACGACGACCTGCCTGACCAATGGTCGAATAAAAGCCATTTGGCGAATAGAGCGAAAGCCCCATGAACTTTTCGAACGAAATTGCACCACCTGCTGCCGCGATGGCAGCAGAAACATCTCTAGCGGCTGAGGGCACCAGCAATTTCTGCAAGATCAGCGAAATGAAGACCAATGGCTGGAAAGATTCCAAATACTAAAGTCGCAACACTTGTGATGCCAAGAGCAAGAGTAAGTGACCCAGGAATCTTGATCTGAGTGATGTCACCGTCTGGAACTGGTCGCATCCAGATTTCACGCATTACATTGCCGTAGTAGCCGAATGCGATTACAGAATTGACTGCGCCAATTAGTGCAAGCCCATAAGCCCATGAGGACTGCGACGATAACAGTGATTGAAAAGCAACAAACTTTGCGATCCAGCCACCTAGAGGTGGGATACCTGCGAGTGATGCCATGAATAAAGTCATCAATACACCAAGTGCTGGCGCGTAAGAAAACAAACCACCGAAACTTGAAATCTCGCCACTGCGAGTTTTGCGCGAAACAGCCAAGATCACAGCGAAAACTCCGAGGTTGGTTGCAGCGTAAATGATCATGTACAACACGACCGAGCGCAGTGCAGAATTGGCAGAGCCAGACATCCCCGCGACAGCAAGCGGCATTAAAACAAAACCACCTTGACTAATTGATGAATAAGCAATCATCCGAACGATGTTGTGTTGTTTGAGCGCCAAGACATTACCGACAGTCATCGTCAGCGCAGAAAGACCCCAGAAAAACGGCTGCCAAATATCGTGTGCTAACGGAAACGCGGTATAGATCAAAACCACTAAGGCTACGAAGCCAGCCGCCTTTGAAGCCACAGACAAAAATGCCGTGACAGGTGCTGGTGCACCTTCGTATGTGTCTGGCGCCCAAGTGTGAAATGGAACAGCCGAAACCTTAAACGCGAAACCTACGACAACAAACACGACAGCAAGTGCATGCACGGCCGAAAATTCGCCAGTACCTGTGACTTGTGAAGCAACGTCAACAAGCAGTGTTGAATTCGTGACACCGTAAAGTAGCGACATTCCATAAAGCATTACTGCCGAAGCGAAAACTCCGAGCATGAAATATTTGACACCAGCCTCGTTGCTTTTAGTATCTCGCTTGCGCCAGGCTGCCAACATGTACGCCGGGATTGAAAGAAATTCGAGCGCTACGAAAATACTCACAAGATCTCGCGACGAAGTCATCATCAGCATTCCAAGCAAACTTGAAAGTAACAAGAACCAATATTCACCGCGCCAGTATTCACCTTCTTCAACATGTGAACTTGAAAGCAGAACTACGACATAACCAGAGAGCAGAAACACTCCCTTCATTACGAGACTAAAATTATCTACGACATATCGTCCATCGAACATTGATCGAACTTGAACATCGGACAACGCAAGCGTGAGAACCGGAATCATCGCTGCAAGCAAGGTGAACGACGAGATTACAGATAGTAACCACTTTTTACGATCGTCAATGAACAGATCCAGAATTAAAACGAGACAAAGACCACCTGCGACAACTAGTTCGGGTGCCAAACCATGATAATCAACGGAAGGCGCAACCCATTGCGCAGCGAGGACACTCAGGTTTTGCAACTTAACCTCCGAAAGCGCTCAAAGTGACCTGCACTGCAGGATCAAACACGCTAAACAATAAGTTCGGCACAATGCCAAGCACCAAAATGCCAATGAGAAGCGGTGTCCATGCCAGCCATTCATAAGTCGTCACATCGTGAAGTTCGTCGTGAGTTGAATGACTATCATGCTCAGAATTTTTTGGTGTACCAAATGCGATTCGTTGATAGAGCCATAAAAGGTATGCTGCAGCAAGCACGGTGCCGAGCGCGGCGATCACCATGAACACCCGAAAAACTGTTTCGTTCAATCCAGCGCCTGGGTTGTAGGCAGAAAGAATTGCGGGAAACTCGCCCCAAAAACCAGCTAAGCCAGGTAAGCCGAGCGACGCCATCGTGCAAAATCCGAAAATCCAACCCAAGTGTGGCATCTGTGTGAGCATTCCGCCAAGCTTTGAAATCTCAAGAGTGTGGTAACGCTCTTTGACGCTGCCGGCGACAAAGAACAACATGCCAGTTATTAGACCGTGGGCGACCATACCGAACATTGCCGCGTTGATTCCAAAACTTGTCAGCGTTGAGATTCCAAGCATCACAAATCCCATGTGCGCAACCGAAGAGAACGCGATCAAGCGCTTCATGTCGGTTTGTGCCAGACAGCCAAGTGCGCCATAGATGATGCCGATTACTGCAAGACCACCGATGTACGGCGCCCACTGGCGCGCGGCGCTCGGCAAAATTGGCAACGCAATTCGAACAAAGCCGTAGGTGCCCAATTTCAGCAAAACTGCTGCCAAAATTACTGAACCTTGAGTTGGCGCCTGTGTGTGCGCGTCTGGCAACCAAGTGTGAAATGGAAACATCGGAACTTTTACTGCGAAACCAACGAACATTCCGGCAAAAATCCAAACCTGAAGATTTTTGCCAATGCTGCCGCCGTTTTCAACTAGATACGGAATGCTGAAACTCTCTGCACCTGTTTTGAAAAATAACGCCAAGAACGCAACCAGCATTAGTGCCGAACCAAACATTGTGTAAAGGAAAAACTTAATTGATGCGTATTGGCGTTGCTCGCCACCCCAAACACCGATCATGAAAAACATTGGCAACAATACGAGTTCGAAAAATACAAAGAACAAAATTAGATCTTGGGCAATGAAAGTTCCGGCCATGCCAGTTTGTAAGACAAGCAACAACGAAAAGAAAGCCTTTGGCTTGCCTGGGCTTGGCACATGATCGAGTGAGTAAATTACAACCAGCAGAGTGATCACCATGCTCAATAAATAAAGCGGCAGGCTGATTCCGTCAATGCCAATTAGGTATGAACTCTTAATTACTGAAATCCATTTTTCGTTAGCAACGAATTGCATTTTTTCGGCCTGATCAAAGTCGAACTTGAAAGCGGTGTAGATACCAACAGCAAGCGTGGCGATAGATGTTACGAGCGCGACTAGTTTGACCGATTGGTCTTGTGCTTTTGGCATCAGCATCATCAACACGACACCAACCATTGGCAGGAATGTGCCGACACTCAGCAACCAGTTGTTTTCCTGCAGCATGTTCATATTTGTGATCTCCCTTGTTCGACTAGTTACGTATTAATTATTACGAGGACGAGCGCCGCGACTGCCGCTGCGCTAAACAGTAAGGCTGCGTATTGACTCACTTTGCCTGACTGTGTGGGTTGGGCGGCAGTACCTAGAGATTTGGTCAGCGTCGCCGAATTGTTTACAGTCCCGTCAACTATGAGTTGATCAACATTTTTGTAAACCCACCCCGAGATTTTTCGAGTTGAGTTTGCGATGGCGTGCAATATGCCGTCCAAAATATTTTGGTTGAACCAATACGCTGCGCGCGCAACTGGATACGCAATGCTGCGAACAATTACTTTCTCATACAGCACATCTAAGTAGTACTTGTTGACCAAAAGTTTGTGCCCGAAACCTAAAATCTTTACACGCTGAGTTAATCCGACGAGACGAGGAGCGCGCTTTGTGAATAAAAGCGTGCTGAGTATCCATGAAATAGCGATTCCCAAGAACACGATCGCCATGGACATCATCGCTTTTAACCATTTGAACGGTGCGTGATTTAACTGTGGTGCGTAACAAATGCCGGTCTCAGGCTGGGCAGAACCGCAAACTGATTTTGAATGCACTTCTTCGGCGCTTGGCAAATTGATTATTAAAGACTCGCCTGGCCCGCCCAAGTGAGTTTCTTCAACGACTTCTACGGAACGTGGTTCGACCCAGAGTTTCATTCGTTCCCAACTTTCGCCAAACGGTGTGGCGTTCAAGAAACCTGAACTAAGAGCGAGTACCGACAAAATTATTAAAGGAATAGTTATAAGTAAGCCGGATTCATGCGGACCATGACTTTGCTCAACATCATGTGCATCATGCGAGGCGTTAGCATCGTGCGAATTATGCGTGTCGTTCGTGTCACCATGATCTGCGTGGCCGGCAGACGCTCCGCGTGGTTCGCCAAAAAAAGTTAAGTATGTCGCACGAGTCATATATGCAGCAGTCATAAATGCCCCAATTAAGCCAATGATCATGAACAAGTTGTAGCCATTATGACCAACATTGTCGATGATCTCATCTTTAGAAAAGAATCCAGAGAATGGAAATACGCCACATAGAGCGAGCGTTGAAATAATCCAAGTCGTAAATGTGATTGGCATTACTTTGCGCAATCCACCCATGTCGCGTTTCATGTCGAATGAGTGATGTGATGCACTGTGACTAATTGAGCCGGCACCTAAAAATAAGCACGCTTTGAAAAATGCGTGGGTAAAAATATGGAATACCGCAGGTAGCCATGCTCCTGCGCCAAGACCGAGCATCATGTACCCAAGTTGCGACACCGTTGAATAGGCAAGTACTCGCTTGATGTCATTTTGCACAAATGCAAGTGCTGCTGAAATAACAATTGTTATGCCACCGATTACGACAATTAAATTTCCTCCACTACCGAGAATATCTAATCCAACAAAAAACACTGGATAAAGTCGCGCAACTAAGTAGACACCGGCAACGACCATTGTTGAGGAGTGCAACAGTGAACTGACTGGCGTCGGACCAGCCATCGCATCTGGCAACCAAGTATGCAAAGGAAACTGACCGCTCTTGCCGATGCAAGCAATAAACAATGCGACTGCTGCGATTGTGATTACTGTGCTATTTGGCGCGCCAGAAAGCGCCCACGCAGAAATTCCTCGAATTGAAAAACCAGAAACACCTAGATGCTCTTGCGTCCAGTCGTTAGCCGAAAAATAAAGCATGCTGATGCCGACAAGCAGTCCGACGTCGCCAGTGCGAACAGTGAAAAATGCTTTCAGTGCCGCTCGACTATTTGCATCTTCTTCCCACCAGTGTCCGATCAACATGAAGCTGCACAACCCCATGATCTCCCACCCGAGTAAAAATAACATCATGTTGTCGGCCAAGACCATCGCCAACATGCCACCTGAGAACAATGTCAACGCAGCGAAGAAATGTGTATAGCGACGATCTCCACGCAAATATTCAAGTGAATAGATCTGTACAAGAGTTGAGATGAACGCAACGACTATTAACACAAGGATCGAAAGACCGTCGATGTGTTGGCCGATTCCGAAATCAAAACCACCACTTCGCCACCAAGACCAAGATCTAATCACCGGTTCAACAAACTGCTCTTCAGTTGCGCTATTCGTGCGTTGAATCCATTGATACCCAGCGCCAGCAGCCAACACCAACGATGAAATCATCGACAGCACCCCAAGTTCGCTGCCTTTCATTGGTAGACGCTTGCCGATCAAGATGATCAGCGCAAAAGCAATTGCTGGAACAACCGGAATCAGCCAAGCATGTTCAAGAAACCAGCCCGACGCAAGTGGCGCGAGAATTTCAGACTCAGAAGCCAGCAAGCTCATCCGCGCATCTCCGAGAGATCATCGATTGAAATAGTTTTCTTGTTGCGATAGACAAGCAGCACCAGACCAAGTCCGACGCCAACTTCAGCAGCGGCAACAGCAATGATGTACAACGCAAAAACATGCCCATCTGTTGAACTGTTGCGAAGGGCGAAGGTCAAGAGATTGATGTTCACTGAATTCAAGATGATCTCAATTGACATCAGCATCAAAACTGCATTTTTTCGTGCAACGACTCCATACACGCCGATGCAAAATAAAATTGCGCCGAGAAATAAGAACTGATTTACAAACATCTGATCAGTCCTTTCGCGCCAAGACAATTGCGCCGACAACTGCGGCTAATAAAACAAACGACAATGCCCAAAATGGCAACAAATAAGGCCCGAAGATCTGGTCAGAAATTTCTTGAGTTGAAACAACCTTTGCCGATTCTGGCAACTTCTCATCGCCGAATGAATCAGTCAACGCAAGACCCATCGCTACCAGCATTACCAATCCAACTGGTATGCCTAGTTTTTTGTACGAGTTGTTCAGATCTGATTCGGCGCCGATTCGCGCCCTTGTAAGCATCGTGCCAAAAAGAAACAAAACCATAACTGCACCTATATATACGAGCACTTGAGTAACTGCGACAAACTCGGCAGCCAGCAAAATGTACTGGGCAGCGGCTCCAGCCAAGACAACAACGAGCCAAAGCGCCGCGTGCACAACATTATTGGTCGTGACTACACGCAGCGCAGCACCGATCATCACGATTGCAATTATCCAGAATCCAATATTTTGGGCAATCACGATTTACTAACTAAGCCTTTCGAATTTATGTTCATTTCTTTTTCTTATCTGCGCCGGCTTCGAGCGCTGGTGCTTCAGGAACTGTTTCCATCCACTCACTTAACTTAGTTTTGTCGTGCAGCAGATCAGAAATATTCGGCTCTGAGTATTCGTATTCTGGGCTCCAAAAAAGAGCATCAAACGGACAGACCTCAACGCAGATACCGCAGTACATGCACAATGCGTAGTCAATGTCAAAGCGGTCTAGCAAATTGACTTGACGAGGCTTGCCGCCTTCACGACGCGGTGGTGCCAGTTCTTTGTGCGCTTCAATATAAATGCACCAGTCAGGGCACGAACGTGAACACAACATGCATGAAGTGCAATTGTCTTGATGCAATGCGATAACCCCGCGCGATCGAATCGGCGGCGTTTCTTTTTCGTGCGGATACTGCACGGTGTTTGAACCTTTGATCGCTGTATTAAACAACGTTCCAAGAGTTACTCCAAGACCCTTTACTAAACCAGGAACTTTTGCCACTTAAAACACCACCTTTAAAATTGCTGTGACCATAATGTTGACAAGAGCAACTGGAATCAAACCCTTCCATGCAAATCGTTGCAATTGATCTTCGCGAAGGCGTGGGTAGCTAAAACGAATCCACATGATCACAAAGACAAGCAACATCATCTTGGTAAACATGATCAACGGTCCGACGATGTTCATCCAATTGGCAACATCATCTATTGAATTCCAACCAAACCAAGTGAACGGAACTCCCCAGCCACCGAGAAACAACACTGAAGCAATCATCGCAAACACGCCGGCAGTGGCGAACTCGCCAATAAAAAATATCAAGAAACGAAAACCTGAATATTCAGTCATGTACCCGGAAACAAGTTCACTTTCAGCAATCGGCATGTCGAACGGTGCTTGCGTCAGTTCTGCTTGGATCGCAATCATGAAAATAATGAAACCAAAGAACTGACTAATCACATAAGGGTGACCAATTGCGTCAATGCCGAACATCGACCCTGTGTTTTGGGCGACAACAATTTTCTGTAAGTTCATCGTTCCCGCTTGAATAACTACGCCCATTACTGCGAGCACCATTGGCAACTCATAGGCGATTAATTGTCCTGCTGCACGCAATCCACCAAGCAGAGAATATTTATTGGCACTCGACCAACCAGCAATAAGGATTCCGAGAACCGAAACAGAAGAAACTGCGAGCGCATAAAACACTCCTGTTTCAAAATCCGTAAACCATGCTTCAGGACCAAAAGGCACAACAACAACCAGCAAAAAAGTGCTGACCAAAACTATGATCGGAGCCATTTTGAAGATTCGAGAATCGGCACGGTCTGGAACGATGTCTTCTTTTTGCAGCCATTTACCTACTTCCGCGAAAAGTTGCATTGACCCGTAAGGTCCGGCTTCCATTGGCCCAAGGCGACTTTGCATGAACGACATCATCTTGAACAAAAATACATAAACAATTGTTCCCGCTGGAAGGAGCACAGCAACTAATCCGCCCAGCACACGCAACAATGATTGTCCCCAGTATGGGACTTCAGCCAAAAGTGCAATCATCGGTCGATGTCTCCAAGAATAAAATATAGAGATGCAAGAATCGTCACAATGTCGGGAACATAAACACCGCGCAACAACCAAGGCGTGATCGAAATATTATTGAAACTCGCCGACCGAATTTTTACTCTGAACGGACCAAGGTCTCCGCGCGAAACAACGTAGTAGCCCATTTCGCCAAGTGGATTCTCGGTTGAGACCCAGGCTTCACCCTCGGGGACTTTAATAATCTTCGGAACTTTCGCCATAATGGGACCTGACGGAATAACGCCTAAAAGTTGGTCTACGATTTTTGTTGATTCACGGGTTTCTTGCAACCGAATCCAACAACGAGCAAAACTGTCACCATCTGGATGCGTCCAGACTTTCCAATCTGCTTTGTTCCACATCATCGGCAATGACTGGTCGCGTCGTAAATCCCAATCGACTCCGCTTGCGCGCAGGTTTGCACCAGATAATCCGTATTGCAATGCGACATCACGCGGAATAACACCAATACCACGAGTTCGTGACTGGAAAATTTCGTTTCCGAAAAGTAAATCTTCAATTTGGTCACAAAAACCGCGAAGTTTTTTCATTACTGCGTGAGTTTCGTCAATCCATCCAGCAGGTAGATCATCTTTTAGTCCACCGATTCGATCGAAATTTGGATGGAATCTACCGCCTGTGGCCGATTCAATTAAATTCAATACATATTCACGGTCGCGGAACGCAAGAAATACTGGCGTGATTGCGCCCAACTGAACACCTAGGTCACCGAGAAATAATGTGACATTGGCGATGCGTGAGAGTTCAAACAAAATTGTCCGAATGTACGCAGCGCGTGGTGGCGCTTCAACACCCATAAGTTTTTCCGCCGCCAAAATAAACGGAACTTCATTAGCGAAACTTCCAAGCCAATCAATGCGGTTGACAAGCGTCGTTACTTGGGGAAATGTTCGAACCGCAGTAAGTTTTTCATAACCACGATGCATGTATCCGCAGGCTGGCTCGGCCCAAACGACTTGCTCACCATCTAGACGCGCGATTATTCGCAAAGTTCCGTGAGTCGCTGGATGCTGCGGCCCAATATTTAGAGTCATGCCTTCGGTCTCGAGTTCAAGATTCAGACGCGCATCAGCCGCTTGTGCGGCGATGTAAGAAAGTTGCTGTCGGTCACCGAGCATTGTCATTAGGCATCACCATCTTTTGCGTCAACTGACACTTCTTCATCGCCACCTGGCAATGGTTCGACATCAACGATTCCTGGCCACGGTTTGACCATTCGCGCCAACAACGGGAAATCTTTGCGCAATGGATGGCCTTCGAAGTCGACTGGCAGGTACATATTTCGTAAATCATTATGGCCGACGAAATTTATCCCAAACATTTCGTGGGTTTCGCGCTCATGCCAATTTGCGCCTGCATAAATCGAAACTAGAGAATCAACCGACGGTGCCGAATCTGAGACATCAACTTTTACTGTGATTCCAAAATGAGTTGTCGAATTCACAATTCGAATAAAAACTTGCATCCGAGTATCGCCACCTGCATATCCCGAGCGAATAGTCGTGTCGCGAACTGGCGCTGGCTCAGTTGGATCATCTTCGCCTCGGCCATACGGAGATGGCATCCAATCAATCGCCGACAAGAAACCAAAATAATCAAACGAGTGTACGTCGCGAAGTTTTTGCACGCTCGCTTGCCACGACTCTGTACTCACTCGAATCCAAAGATCGTCACCTGGCTTAATGTGCGATTCAACTAAAGAGTCACCCAGTGAACCCTTGATTGCTTCAAGCAATCGTTCGCGTTCGTGGTCGACAACCGGTGTCGCTGTTTCGGAATTAGACGACAACTGTCTGACCTTTTGTTTCGGCCACTTGCGCGGCATCCATTGATTTGGTTCCTTCGCCACGCCATCGTGCACCCATATCTTCGTTTTTAATTCGTTGTTGCAATAACACGATTCCCTCGAGCAATGCCTCGGGTCGCGGAGGACAACCCGGCACATAAACATCAACTGGAATTATTTGGTCAACGCCTTTTGTCACCGAATAACTATCCCAATAAGGACCACCACAGTTCGCACAACTGCCCATGCTGATTACATATTTTGGTTCTGGCATCTGCTCATATAAGCGGCGGATTACTGGCGCCATTTTGTCAGTGACGGTTCCTGAAATTACGACAAGATCTGCTTGACGTGGGCTCGCAGGCAATGGAATAACGCCGAGCCGCATTACGTCATAGCGCGGCGAGCCAAATGCAGCACCCATTTCAATGGCACAACACGCAAGTCCCCACTGATAGACCCATAATGAGTACGACCGACCAAGATTAAAAAGTGTTGTCAACGGTTTTGGCAATCTGCCACGATCCACTAAACCCATCGCAAGACACCTTTACGCCACGCGTAAACCAAACCCAACAACAACACAAATACAAACGCTCCCATTTCAATTAAGCCGAATACACCGTAACGCTCAAGTTGCGTTGCCCATGGAAAAATAAAAACAGCTTCAACATCAAACACCACGAACAGCAACGCGAAAATGTAATAACGAACTTGACTTTGTGACCAACCGTGACCAACCGGGTCGACACCGCTTTCGTAAGTCAACATTTTTTCTCTATTTGGACGATTCGGGCGCAACAGTGACGAGATCCATAACAACAAGCCAGCGATCCCAACAGCAGCGGCGCCGAACCAAACTACATTTAAATACGACCTAAGGAAGATTGACATACCCTGTAAAACTACTCTGCGAAACCGTTCGCGCTTAAACTAAACTCCACTTTGATCGCTTGTGAAACAGTACTAAATTTACGTATTAACTAGCCGAAGTTTCAATGAACCAGTCAACTAGCGCCGCGGCTGCAGGTGCGCTCTTTGGAACTTCAAGAGTCGTTTGGGCGATTAGCTCGTGCGCGGAAATACCTATTTTTGAAAGTTCTGATTCTTCGGACTCACTCACCCATCGATTGACAATTGCTTGGGTCACTTCTGGATGAAATTGCGTTGCAAACGAACGGCCATTACGAATCGCTTGTGGACCGGCTGGGCTTGTTGCAAGAATCTCCATTTCTGGTGGTGGTGTAAATGTGTCGTAGTGCCATTGCAGCCATGTGCCGCCTATCACTTGATTTGGTGATGGCGCGTCAACTTGATGCCAACCAACTTCATGTTGCGTGGCTCGTTGAACTGTGCCACCAAAAGCCTTGGCCATAATTTGAGCGCCGTAACAAATGCCAAACATGGGGATTCCGCGACGATGGGTTTCTAAAATTAATTCGCACTCGGCACGAACAGTTTTTTCAATATCTGGCCAATAAACAGACCACCAACTTCCTAACAACACAACCAAATCCGCACCATCTAATGACGGCCACTGGTCTGGGTGTTCGCGTTCGCAATGATTAAAAACACTTCCGTGGTCTTTGAATCTCTCTCCAACAAAGCCGTGCTCGGCAAATCTTTGACCAATACAACCTGGATCTGCATCGTCAGCATTTGCAACAAGTAGCGAGCGCATCATTAAGCCTTATTTAGTTTTCTGGTTGAACAGCGTTTGTTGAAAATGGTTCAACGAGAAGAACAGCGGATGAGAAGTTGAATGAGTCGAATAGTTTCAAGTTAGTCACCGGCAACTTTGTTGGGTAAAGGTTAAAGAGTTGTTCGGCTGACTCATCTGGTCCAAGTGCTCGGACATAAACAACAAATTCGCTTTGTCCTGAATCAAAGTCAGGCGTATAGATGACGATTGGATAGACCGCAGGCTTTAGCGTGTCGGCGTTGATCGCAACCAATAAAGTTTTAGCGCCACCAACATAAATATCGTCCCATTTATCGAATAAATCGCCCTGATGCGAAAAAAGCATTTCTTCTTCCGAGCCAACCTTTGTGAGGGTGCTGAAACTTGACAAACCACTCATGAACATCAAAAAGACGCCATTATCTAAGTAATCAACTCCAGCAATTTGAGCAGTTAGTGAAACTTTAATCTCAGAACCAGTTGAATTTTTCTGCTGACCATCAAACAGTTTTTTGATATCACTAACTCGCCAATAGCCGACAGGGGTTTGCACGAGACTGGTTGGATTGTCAAAGTTTCTCTCAGCCCAAAAAATAAAACTAGTTGTTATGGCCGCAAACGAAACTACAACTGCGATGAAAACTCGTTTCATTTTGTCGCCCGATTAGTCATTTGAAGAATTATAAAGATTGCTACCGCAAACGAGATCGAACCGGTTGTCCAAACAGAAAGTGGAGACGGACCATTAGTCCACCACCACTCAGCGCCTTTATTGAGGTTCCAGCCAGAGAAATTAGTTCCAGTGACATATCTTCGAATTGACTGATGAAGTGACAGAGATTGCGCTAACGAAATCGCAATAAATATTGTTACCCGAGAGGATTTAGACATTTGGAAATTTTTTGATCTAATTCCAAGTGCTGCGCTTGAAGCAAGCATCACTAAGACCAACAAATATATTGCCATCAAATAGCGGCTCACCGCACCTATTGCTCCGTCGACATAAAAATATGCCAAAACAAATATCAAGCTTGTTCCAACACTGTTAATGACTTTCAGTGCTGGGGAAACATATCTAAGTACGGCACCAATGAATACTGCTAATCCAACTCCCATCAAAATCAACACTGCCGAGGGTGGCGCAAAATCTGGTGAGCCAAGTTGAATTGATCCACCTAGGAACCCTAGGAAAAGTAGTGGCGACTCACTAACAAATGAATAAAATCTGCCCCCCAGAAATGAAGAAATGATCGCTTGTGGAGCGAGTGTGTGCACTTTTAAATGAAAAAAAATGAGTCCTAGCAAAAGCACAAAACCATATCGCCTCAGTTTCGCACGACTAATTTTTAAAGACGCTTTGGTCTCGCCACCTAGAACTCCAGTAGCAACTCCTAGTGAAACACAAAAAATCAACATGAGATTGATATCTGCTCTAAGATTTCTCGTTAAATTTAAAGCTGTTATAAAACCCACAGCAGCGATAATCCGATGGCGCCGTTCGGTTGACTTAAAAAAATTCATCGCGCAAGCGCCCGCGGTGAACACACCAGTAATTGCCCAACTACTTGGATTTGTAGATGGAATGATGAACAATCCAACTGGAACTGTTCCAACAAAAAGTGCCAGCAGAATCGCCCACTTTCTTTCGCCCGATGAACAAATAACAAATCCCACCAGCACTAGAGATACTGCAATTTGCAAAAACCGCATCCTTAAAATCGAAGCATTCGTATTAGCCGAAACTAAATAACCGTTCACCTTGTAAAAGCGACCTGACAAAGTACCAAGATTGAATCGTTTGGTCGATTCAAGTTTCGTAACTGCAGTTGGATCTAACTCGCGGATACATCGGGCACTAATTCTGCTATCACCTGCGTAACAAAATAAAGTTCGAGGCCCACCGTTTCGATGCAGTTGCAGAGGTATTTTTACCTCATAAATTGACTCGCTTTTTTCGCAGTACTGAATCCGATAACCATGAGAACACCAAATTGATGACAAGTGATATTCATCGTCTGGCCCAGATCCTGGCGGGCTCGACAAAGCCCATGATCCAAAAACAGCGACCGTACAAAGCAAAACTAGACAACCTAAAAAAATCCTTGGTAATCGCCCGGAAAATCCTTTAGCTAGTCTTTCGGCTAATCTCGCAACTCGGGATGTCATCAGGTCAAAGTCTATGGGAATTTGTTAACGTCGTAATCTTCAGAGCAGATGCAAACCACTAAGATCTTGGCTGTTCCAATATGAATAAACAAGAGACACTTCGCCAATTCTGTTCGGCAGATGAACCAAGCGAACAAAAAAATATCAGTGAACTTTTAAACTCTGTCTTGCTTTTGGCATCAGCAGCAATTTTGGCCTTGCTTGTAGCGGCCGTACCTTTAAAAGTTGCGGTGATCTCGGTTTTAGTACTGGTAGTACAGATTTTTGCTGGTGGATCATTTTTGACGCTATTCACGAGAAAAACCCAACTTTCATGGCAAGAGTTTTGCGGTGCTGGAATCGCTTTTGGAACTCTCTTGACATTTGGATTGGACCAAATTTTCCGTAATACATTCATCTCTAGTTTCGTTTGGCTTGCTCCGATTTTATTTTTACCGTTAGCAATAAGTCGTCAGAAAATTAAGTTTGACACTACTTTGGTGAAGAATTTTTCATTCCTAGTCGAAATGCTGCCGGTTTTCGCCGCTATGTTCTTGATGCTTTCGGCAGAGTGGTTCTGGACATTGCCCGTGGCTTTATTTTTAATTGCTGTTGTAATTTGGCGTGAATTTCCGAAGTGGCGCAGATACTCAAGTTTGATGGCGATTGCTTTAATCCCAGTTTCATTACTTTCAATAATTCTCCGACCAGTTGGTTGGTGGATTGAAGATACTGATGTTGCTTTATATGAAGCCATCTCCCGAACACTCGGCACATGGGGATTCAGAGACAATATAAATGCTGTCGGAACTTCAACTAATTATCACTGGTTCGCATACGCATGGTCTGGGTTAGTTGACAGAGTCAGTGGAAGTCCAGAGTGGGTTTCAAATACCCGCACCATTCCACTTTTAACCGCTCTCGGGACCGTGCTGATCATCTGGGCGATCCTTGAACGGCTGTCACACAATCGAATAGTTATTATCTTTTCGCTATTCGTAATTTCTGGATTCGACTCTGTGCAAACTTGGGGACGAGGATTCAAAATTGGTCTGATCCCGAGCCCAAGCCAAATGTATGGATTGCTTTTGCTTTTAGTTTTTGTTTTTGTCTTTATCCTTCATCAAAATCGAAATTTAAAGAATTCGTTAATTCTATTTTTTTTGATTGGGTTCGGAGTCGTCGGCGCAAAAGTGGCTCACGGCGTAATCTTGGCTGGAGCTTTAGGGTTTGCTTGGTCTATAACTTTTATTCAAACCCGAAGTCTTAAAGTCTCTCGCACCTGGCTAACTTTCGCAACCCTGGCATCAATCGCTTCTAGTTTCTATCTGATAATTGGTGGCGGTGGTGGCAGTTCGCGCGGAATGTTTTTAGACCAATTTGCTTTTGTGGATGGAATCTCTGGAGATTTCAAACCATACGGTTTGACAATTCATTGGATATCAGGAATAATATTTCTGTTCGGATTTCTAGGACTTCAACTAGTTGGTCTTGTTGTGTTCTGTGCCTCACCGATTCACCCTCAGCAAAAGCCGCTCAAACTTTTTGCAATCGGTACTGCAATAACCGGAGTGATTTCAGCAATGTTTCTTTCGGGCGAATTTGCAGTTGAATTATTTTTTACTCACGCTGCCTCAAGTGTGCTGTTGGTTTTCATCATCCCGATAGCAATAAATTTTTTACTCGACAACAAACACTCACAATTTTCACCTTTGATTTTGGGTCTTGCTCTAATAACTGGCTTATTGGCGGCGGTCGTCGCTGGTTTGATGCCAAATCTGGACTCAGGCTCAACCTCGGCAATTGCTTTTAGAACAATTCCGTCACTAGTTGGTTTTTTACCAATTTTCTTTGCTATTGCCATCACAGCTATAAATAAGCGCAAAAATTCAAGCAATCGACAGCAATTTAATTGGTTTAACAGTGCCACCTCGCTCGCACTTGTTGGTCTGCTTGCAATGTCAATTGGTTTTTTCTCAATTAATTATGCAAAAAATATTCGTCAAGAGTACCCAGAGTTTGACAGAAATTTTGCCTCACGCATTGGTATGACAAGACCGGATTTGCAACAAGCCTCATCGTGGATTTCTGCAAATACTCCAGAGTCAGCAGTATTTGCAACAAACGACTTTTGTGGCGATATCTCAAAATCTTGCAACGCCGAAACTAATTGGAACGAACTACTCGACTTCAGTATGAAATGCAGTCAGTACGTCGTCTTACGAACAGATAAATGCAACGCTGGTGGCTACCAGATGCTTACAGCAGTAGTTCACCGAAGATTTCTTGCTGGAAATTATTATGTCGGAATCAGTGACGGATCAGCAATCAAGCCGTGGGTCGTAACTCGGGTTCTTAATTCAGTTAACTTTGCGATAGCACCCAGCAAGGATGCCGTCACAAAATTGAAAGATTCAGATGTTGGCTGGTACCTACTTAGACGTGAACTAACTGCAACCAAAGACTGGCGACAATTTGGCACTGTTCGCTATTCAAATTCTTCTTACATCATTATTTCGTTTGACTGAACTCAAGTAATCATCTGCTAATTTTTTAGCATGGCTAGTCACACAAACCGCGGTGAGCCCTCATTGATCAACAACAGTTCGTCGTCGGGTTTAAATTCAATTCTTTGTCATTTAACAATTGCTTTCGCAATTTGCACACTGTTAATTCTCTCTGATGTCAACCTACTAACTAGTATCCGAACAAGTCTTGTAATAATTGCAATTTCAAGTACTGGTCTTGTTTTTTGGCTGTTGTTGCTCCGCGAACATCGAGATATTTTATTTCCAGAAGCAATCGGAATGGGTTTAGCGATCGGATTTATTTTATGTGCTGGTTTTCAACTTATTTTGCGACCCTATGGCTTTGGGATTTTTGGTGGCGTGATCCCAATTATTATTGCTCACGCATCACTTTTGAGTAGCAAAGTTCGGCGACTAGTAAAATATGGCCGACTGAAGTTTTCAGTCGGCGAAACAACAGTTGTAATGTTCACAATTTTTTTTGGATTCTATTTAAATACCCCCCTAATGTTGATACCAGCAATCATTTTTGCATATCTTGCAGTATCTAGAAAACAGTCGCTAGCTAGCGAATTCGTCAAATGGTCAAGTAATTTCAGCTATCTGAAAATTTGGATAACAGTTGTAACCGGCTTTGTGTTAATCGCAGTGACGACAAAGGTTGCCGCTCCATATATCTTTGCTGAAGGTTCTGAATCGATTCCCCGCGAAGCCTGGTCAAACTCAATTGTCACTTGGGGCCCAAAGGAGAATATTCCACTATTTGGACACCCGCTGAGATACCACTGGTTTTCATTTGCTGTCTTTGGACTTATCACTCGCCTTGCGGGACTAGCACCAATGGTCCTTTTTGACAGTGGTCTGTCGGCGTTACTGGATTGCCTTTGCGTTGGATCAATTATTTGGTCAATTACTTACTATCTGTCGAACAGTCGCCGGACGGCTTTATTTAGCGTTCTATTACTGTATGGCACAATTTCGCTTGACCAACCTTACGCCATTCTCGCTGATTCAAGCCCAGACGCAACATCATGGTTGGTATGGGTAACTGCATTTGCTTTTGCTTTGATAGTTCACAGCAAATCGCCACTTCGTCTTGCACCAATAATCTTTTCTTTAATTGGCGTGGCGGCAATCCTCTCTAACGGACCCCACGGTGTCGTACTTCTACTCGGCTTATGGGGTTGGCTTGTTGGGCGATCTCTACAACACAAAAAAATTCAGCACACAAATTTCAACGCAGATTTTAAAATCACGATTATCACAACCACTTCGATGCTGCTTATCTATTTACTGTTTCTCACTCCTGCCGAATATTCAACTTCAACGATCGATCTATCACTGAGGTTCATCAAATCTTGGCGAGGTGCTTTGTTTGTTATTGCATTTTTTGCAGCACGGTTTGTTGCCCTACCAATGTTGAACAAAATCTTAACGAGACCCATTGTCTGGTTTTTTTATGGAATATCACTTGGCGCTGTCCCCGCATTTTTTGTATACCGAAACTCAACTTGGAACCTCACATCGTACTTTGCGTTTCCTGGACTAGTCCTTATGCCAGTTCCAATTGCGATTCTGTTTATGCTCCATTGGTCAAACCAAAATAGCTTGAGACGAGTCCGATGGAAGTTAGCGGTCCCGTTTTTTTTGCTTGGAAGCTTGCTACAAGTTTCAACAACTGCAATTAATTGGAAACATTTGACGAAATTTAATGCACTACAAATTGCTGAATATGCCGTAATTGTTCCCTTGATTTGTGTCATTTTTGCGGCTTGGTTGTTTCGAAATCATTTCTCAATTGAAAATTCGCACACTAAATTTTTTGAGTCGCTTAAATCAGTGTTTCTGATCGCCATAGTATTTTGTGGCATCGGCCTTGGAGTTGGATATTCGATTCGAACTCATGTGCGCGATTTGGTTGATATTCGAATTGGCAGAGATTTCGGGAAGCCGGGCAAACCGACCACCAGTTACACATTTAGAGATGCAATGCTTTGGTTGCAACGGAGTTCAAGACGAGATGACCTAGTCGCAACAAATTTCATAGCTGGAGAACAAGTTCGAGACTTTTTTTCAACTAATGCATTTCCAAATTCACAAATGGCTATTTCCGCTTTGAGTCGACGGCGTGTCCTCGTCGAGGGTGATTCTTGGGCGCATGTTGGCCTCGTCTATACCAAAGTGAGCAGGGTGCCACTTCCGATTGCTGGCGAAGGAATATTTACCATTCAAAACATCGCCCCAATTTGGCTAAATGAACGAATCGCAATGAG
>CAMAWU010000018.1 GCA_945862025.1 Ferrithrix thermotolerans DSM 19514
TTATCAGAGGAGCATGTGAATATTGTTGCGTGTACGACTCATACAGGTTCTGATCGTGTTGCCAAGATGCGGTTTGAGTTTGAGTTTGCAGACCCAGGCCACTTGCAGTCAGTATTGAAAGTTATTAAGCGAATTGATGGGGTATACGATGCCAATCGTGTGATGCCTGTAAACCCACAAGACGACCAGCAAACTCAGATGGCTCAATCAGATCAGGGCGAACACCCATCGGCTTTTAGATAGCAGTAAATATCAATATCTTCTTGCTGTCAAGCGTCTAGCCTTCTCGCGTGCCTGATTTTAAGACTTCTCCTGGAACTCGTGACATCTTGGCACCACACTCGGCGCGCTGGCGTGCTTTTCAAAATATTTTCGCGACGAATGTTGAAGCGGCAGGGTACAGCTACATAATCCCACCGATGTTTGAAGATTTAGATGTGTTCTTGCGACTCGGTGAAGCCACTGAAGTGGTAACAAAAGAGATGTACGACTTTCACGACAAGGGTGGTCGTCATATTGCGTTGCGTCCCGAACAAACTGCGAGTGTTTGTCGGGCGTTTGTTGAGCACCGGCCAACTACGCCGTGGAAAGTTTGGTATTCAGGTCCGAACTTTCGCTATGAAAAACCTCAACAGGGCAGATATCGACAATTTGACCAAGTCGGAATTGAAGCACTCGGTGTTGACGACGCATTTCTGGATGCCGAAGTGATCGCTTTGGCGTCATCGTTCTATGCGGCTTTGGGATTAAAGCAGGTTGAACTTTCAATCAACACTCTTGGTGACAGCGGTGATCGTGAAAACTACTCGCAATTACTTGCCCTATATTTTTCAAAGCACGAAGAAAAACTTACTGCCGAGAGCAGAGCAACTTTGGCTCGCAATCCACTGCGAGTTTTAGATTCGAAGCGGGAACCGGACCAAGAAGTGATAGCGGGCGCACCAAGAATTCGTGAGTCAATTAGCGAGTCCGCCAATAAACATTTCGCGGCAGTACTGCGGGCACTTGACGCATTGAACATCAGTTATAAAATCAATGATCGTTTGGTTCGGGGTTTAGATTATTACCGTCGCACGACATTCGAGTTCGTTTCAACTTCGCTTGAGGCGGCACACACCGCAATTGGTGGTGGCGGAAGATATGACGGTCTTGTCGAAGCCTTGGGTGGCCCCGCAACATCGGGAATCGGTTTCGCGCTTGGACTTGATCGGACCCTTTTGGCGTGCGACGCTGAGGGAGTTTTTGTTGCACCAAGTACAGATGTTGATGTGTTTGTTGTTGACACCGTGGACGGAGAACATGCGCACGAACTCTGTCATCAACTTCGGGCGAAAGGCATTAAGGCAGATCGAGCGTATGATTTGCGAAGCATTAAGGCACAAATGAAATCTGCCGACCGAAGCGGAGCACGATTTGCACTGATAATTGGCTCGGATGAAGTCTCAAATTCAACCGTAATGTTGCGAGAAATGGTTTTAGGCAAACAGCATCTCGTGCCGCGAAATGAAATTTTTAGTGAATTATCAAACCTTCTGAAGAAATAGTGAGAGTAACAAAAAGATATGAGCATTAAAAACAGCACAGCACTTCGAACTCATCTCTGTGGAGACATGCGTTCAGCAAATATCGGCGAGGTGGTGACCCTGTGTGGCTGGGTCGGTCGTCGACGCGAGCACGGTGAGCACCTTGCGTTTCTAGATTTGCGAGACTTCAGTGGAATTGTTCAATGTGTTGTTGATAATTCTGTTGATGTGCGAAGCGAATGGGTTATTCGTGTCACGGGCAAAGTTCAACCACGCCCTGAGGGAACCGTAAATTCAAATATTCCCACAGGAGAAGTTGAACTAGCCGAATGCAAAATTGAAGTCTTAAATAGTGCCGAACCACCGCCGTTTCCGATTGATCAACGCGGCGACGACGTAGATGAAAATGTTCGACTCAAATACCGCTACTTAGATATGCGCCGTGAGCGAATGCAAAAAAATATACGGTTGCGAGCAGCGATTAACTCGGCAATTCGTAAATCAATGGAGTCACAAGGTTTCACCGAGGTTGAGACTCCGCTGCTAATGCCAAGTACACCTGAAGGGGCTCGTGAGTTTTTGGTTCCGTCGCGAAATGAACCAGGTTCTTTTTATGCGTTGCCGCAATCGCCACAACTCTGGAAGCAATTATTGATGGTTGCGGGTATGGATCGGTATTACCAGATCGCCAAATGTTTGCGAGACGAAGACTTGCGTGCTGATCGTCAATACGAATTTATGCAACTTGATGCCGAGATGAGTTTTGTCAATAAAGACGATGTCATCGCAATGATTTCAACTGCCGTAATCGCAGCCGCCAAAGCAGCAACAGGCTCAGAGCCACCGCCAATCGAGCGGATGACTTGGCACGACGCAATGAATTTTTATGGCATTGACAAACCCGATTTGCGATTTGCAATGAAACTCGTTGAACTCACCAGTGTGTTTGCGGCGACTGATTTCAAGGCGTTCGCAACAGCCGAATCAATTAAGGCGATTTGTGTGGCTCAGGCGCAATATCCAGAGCAAGCGGCTAGCGGTCGAAACAAGTTAGATGCGCTTACTGATCGTGCCAAGAAACTTGGTGCTAAAGGTTTGGTGTGGTTGAAAGTTGGCGAAGCGGGAGCACTTGATTCACCTGTGGCGAAATTTCTTTCGGCAACTGAGCAAGTAGAAATCGTTAAACAGACTGGCGCAGTCGCCGGTGATCTTGTACTTATAGTTGCCGATTCGTGGTCAATCACCTGTTCGGTATTGGGTCAATTAAGAAATGATCTAGGGCGACCACCAGTGCATCAAGGGCCCTATAGGTATGTTTGGGTAGTTGACTTTCCAATGTTTGTTGGGATCAATCCGACAACGAAACTTCCGCAGCCGGGGCATCACCCGTTTTGTCATCCACATCCTGAAGATATTGATCGCCTCGAAAGCGATCCGTTAAGTGTTCGGGCATTGGCATATGACCTTGTGCTCAACGGATGGGAACTCGGCTCTGGCTCAATTCGAATTCACGAACCAGAATTGCAGCGACGAGTGTTTAGACAACTTGGCATTTCGGACGAAGATGCCGATCACAGATTCGGGTTCTTTCTTCAGCCTTTCAAATATGGCGCACCACCGCACGGTGGCTTCGCATTTGGAATTGATCGTCTGACTGCGATTCTTGCTGGCGAAGACAATATTCGTGAAGTGATTGCGTTTCCAAAAACTCAGTCTGGCTCAGACCCGATGACCAATGCGCCAACAAATGTTGAATCGGCGCAACTCACAGAGTTAGGAATCAGGTTGTTGCCACCACCTATCAAATGAAAGACGACCTGTTCAGTAGCGCCGCTGAGCAACAACTTAGAGATCAAGCACCACTAGCAGCGCGAATGCGTCCGCGTTCGCTAGATGAAGTTGTCGGGCAAACTCATTTGGTCGCAAAAGGTTCTCCGCTTCGCACGCTGATAGAAGCAGACAAAATCAGTTCAATAATTTTTTGGGGTCCACCGGGTACCGGAAAAACGACGATCGCCGAAGTCATCGCACTTACAACACAGCGATCTTTTGAAAGACTTTCAGCAGTAAGCGCTGGTGTCAAAGATGTTCGCGAAGTCATTGAACGGGCGACAGACCGTCTCGGACAATTTGGTCGCGGGACGATTGTGTTCATTGACGAAATTCATCGATTTTCTACATCCCAACAAGATGCGCTGTTACCTTCAGTCGAAAACGGTGTGATCACATTGATCGGTGCGACGACCGAGAATCCTTATTTCGAAATTAATTCACCGTTGCGAAGTCGAAGCACATTATTTCGTCTTGAGCCTTTGTTGGTCAGCGATATCACGACACTTTTAGAACGCGGATTGATTGCCGAAGGCGTGCAAGGGCAAGCACAAGCAATCGAAGCGTTAGCAACTCGGTCTGGCGGTGATGCGCGTCAAGCATTGACTTCACTAGAAGTGGCATGTGCTTTGGCGCAAGAAAATCAAGAGGTTGTCTCTCTCAAGCATGTCAACGCTGCGCTCGGCGTTAGTGCATTGCGTTATGGTCGTGATGATCACTACGACGTTGTCTCAGCATTTATTAAAAGTATTCGTGGTTCAGATCCGCAAGCAGGATTATTTTGGCTTGCAAGAATGCTTGAATCTGGCGACGATGCGAAATTTATTGCGCGACGCTTGGTGATTCTTGCAAGCGAAGACATTGGTATGGCTGACCCAAATGCACTCGTGGTTGCTGTTGCTGCGGCAACTGCACTCGAGCATGTCGGTTTGCCCGAAGCCCAATTAAATTTGGCGCAGGCTGTTGTCTACTTAGCGACTGCGCCAAAAAGTAATCGTGTAGCCCTAGCGATTTGGTCGGCTCGTGAAGACATTCGCAAGGGCGTTAACACCGAGGTGCCTGCTCACCTTCGAGACGGTCATTATCAAGCGGCTAAAGAATTTGGGCACGGTCAAGGGTATGTGTATCCACACGATGACCCGCGGGGTTGGGTTTCACAGCAGTATTTGCCTGACGAAGCAATTGGCTCAATTTCTCGGCAGACTGAGTATTACAAACCAAGTGCTCATGGGTTAGAGCAAGATATTTCAGATCGACTCAAATCCGAAGTAACAACCGAATCTAGCGAAAAGGATAAATAGAAATGAGAAAGCGACTTTTTTGGTTTCTTCTGGGTGCAGCAGCGGCAGTCTTTGGAATTAATTACATGAAGAAGAAGGATGATGGCAAGACTGATATGTTCTCGTCCGAAAATATCGCTGACACATTGACTGACATGGCTGCTTCGTTGAAGGACTACGTCGTTGGACTTTGGCAGGGAGTGACCTCTGGTGAAAGTCTTGATGACGAAGAACTTTCAAAGATTTTTGATAATTCGCAGAATTAAACCTGACGGCTTGTAACTAGGCACGAAGAGTAGGCTTGTCGCGTATGACAAGTGGAATTCAAAGCGCAAACGACATTCGTAACGCTTTCACGGGGTTTTTTACACAGCGCGGTCACACCAAAGTTGACTCAGCAAGCCTTATCCCACACGATCCGACAGTGTTATTCACGGTCGCCGGAATGGTGCCGTTTAAACCGTATTTCGTTGGCGACGAAGTACCGACCTTCAAACGAGCAGTGAGCGTACAGAAGTGTGCGCGTGCTGGGGGTAAACATAATGATCTGGATGATGTTGGTCGAACCAAACGTCACTGCGTATTTTTTGAAATGCTCGGTAATTTTAGTTTTGGTGACTACTTCAAATCAGAAGCGATTCCGTGGAGTTGGGAATTAGTTACAGAAGTATTTGGCTTTGATGGTGATCAACTCTGGATAACGGTGCATGAAAGCGATGACGAAGCCGAACAGATTTGGCATGATCAAGTCGGCGTGCCAATGAATCGCATTCAACGCCTTGGTGACGCAGATAATTTCTGGCAAATGGGAGACACTGGCCCGTGTGGTCCGTGTTCTGAGATTCACATTGATCGTGGGCCTGCCTTCGGGCCTGATGGTGGTCCGCTTAACGATCCAAAAGGTGATCGATTTTTAGAATTCTGGAACCTCGTATTTATGCAGTTCAATCAGGTGGCAGATGGTTCTCGCACGCCACTTCCTAAACCTTCGATAGATACTGGTGCCGGGCTTGAAAGAATTTTGGCGTTGAAGCAAGGCAAGGATTCAATTTGGGAAACTGATGTCCTGTTTCCACTGATTGAGCAGGCACAGTCGGTGACATCCAAGAAATATAAAATTGGTGACTACGAAGATCGGGCAAGTTTTTCGCTGCGTGTTCTGGCTGAGCACGCAAGATCTTCGATGATGCTTGTCAATGATGGTGTGTTTCCGTCAAATGAAGGTCGTGGATACGTATTGCGAAGAATTTTCCGTCGTGCGGTACGCCATGCCTATTTGCTCGGCACCGAAAAACTCGTAATGCCAAAACTAGTTGAAACTGCGATAGCGGTAATGGGCGAGGCACATCCAACGCTTTTGGACAATAAAGATTTCATATTGGGTGTATTAACTAAAGAAGAAGAAAGTTTCCGACAGACACTGAAGAATGGTTTGACGATTCTTGAAACCGAGTTTGCCGCAATTGAAAAGTCATCTGCGAAATCAAAAAACTCGGCACCGCTAAGTGGCTCAAGTGCTTTTTTGTTGCACGATACCTATGGGTTTCCACTTGAGTTAACCCAAGAGATCGCCTCTGAACGAAATGTTGTGGTCGATGTCGCGGGTTTTGAGACCGAAATGTCTGCGCAACGTACTCGTGCCAAGTCGGCACGCAAAGGAACTCAAGGCGTTGAAGACCAGTTAATTGTTTATCGTGAGATCCTTGAACAGCACGGCCTGACGAATTTTGTCGGCTACACAGTTGATTCGAGTCAATCAAAAGTTCTTGCAGTCGTTGAAAACAGTGATTCAGAAATTGAAGTATTCCTGGATGTCACCCCGTTTTATGCAGAAAGTGGTGGTCAAGTCGGTGACTGCGGAAAGATCAGCACTCAAACCGGTGAAATGATTGTTACCGATACGTCGTTTGCGTTACCGGGACTTCGCAAACACATTGGCAAGATCTCTCGTGGCGAAATCAAACAAGGCCAAGCAGTAACTGCAGCCATTGATACGGCTGCGCGAAATGCAACGCGCAAAAATCACACAGCAACACATTTGTTGCACCATGCTTTACGCAGCGTGTTAGGTGAACATGTCAAGCAGGCAGGTTCGTTGGTGTCTCCGCAAAGATTGAGATTTGATTTCAGTCACTACGCACCATTGTCCGAGCAAGAAGTTGAGCAGGTTGAACGCATCGCTAACGCGCAAGTCCTCGCCAATGCGGATGTCAATGCCTACGAAACTTCAAAAGAAGAAGCAACAGCGGCAGGGGCGATTGCTTTCTTCGGTGATAAATATGGCGATATTGTTCGAGTACTTGAAGCTGGTGAGTCTGTAGAACTCTGTGGCGGAACCCATGTTGTGGCTACTGGTGATATTGGATTGATAAAAATAGTTCAAGAAAGTTCTATCGGCTCAAATTTACGCAGAATTGAAGCAGTAACTGGCCTCAACTCGGTTGATTATATGATCGCGACTACAAAGCAATTAAATAGCCTTGGTGAATTACTCGGAACGAATACAGAATCTTTAGTTGATGCTGTGTCCCGCAAGATTGCCGAAGTCAAAGAATTGAACGACGAAATTAAATCGTTGCGATCTGCTGCGGCAAGAGGTCGGGCCAGCGAGTTGGTGGGCAAACATAAAAACGGAGTTGTTGTCGAAAGAATCGACGGTCTAGTGCCAGCAGATTTGCGTGAACTTGCAATCGCAATTCGGCAAAATTCGGCAATTAAAGCAGTTGTTTTAGGTGGAGTTGTACCAAGTGGTGGAGTCGCACTCGTGGCCGCAACTGGCGCAGGCGTCAAAACTTCGGCTGGTGACCTGATCGCACTTGCTGCGAAAAAAGTTGGCGGCGGCGGCGGCGGTAAAGGTGACATTGCAACGGCAGGTGGAAAAATAGTTGACGCACTAGACGAAGCACTTCAACTTGCTGTGACGGCGGCTGGCGAGATCGTTTAGCACTGTCATGCGCAGCATCGGGGTTGATCTCGGCTCAAAGCGCATCGGCATAGCCGTGAGCGATTCAAGTGGAACCATTGCATCGCCGCTGGTTGTTCTCGCGCGTGGTGCAAACCACGCCCAAGATCATATGAAGATTCAAGAAATAATTGACGAATACGAAGCACAATGCGTAGTGGTTGGTCTGCCACTATCACTGACCGGTGCAGTTGGCCCTGCTGCTCAAAATGTGTTGGATGAAATTGAAGAAATGACTAAATCGTTTAGTATCCCAGTCCAAAGCCATGATGAACGACTGACGACAAAGACTGCCAACGAATTATTAAGCCAAGGTAAGTTAAACGCGCAGGCTCGCCGTCAACTAGTTGACAAAATCGCTGCAGCAATTATTTTGCAGGGCTGGTTGGATCATGTTGATCGGACTAAATCATGAGCCGTGACATGAGCCGTGACCCAGGGCAAAAAATTCAACCAACAAATAATGATTGGCAAGAAGATGATTGGGATGGACCTGAAGCTTGGCACTCGAGTGAATTTGAAACTCAACCAGCCGATAGGCGACCAGATTCACGCACAGTCTTGATTGCGTTGGCGGTAGTGATGAGTGTTGTCCTTTCTGTTGGAGTAACCGGCATGTGGTATTTGCGTCAGATCAATCCACCGGACCTGGCGACAAACGGAAAACCAGTTGCTACGAACTTCACGGTCAACTTGAACGATTCACTTATTTCGGTAAGCGCGCGTTTAGAAAAAGAAGGGTTCATCGTAAATGCTGGTGTTTTTCGATGGTATGTACAGCGCAAGGGCGGGATCGATCTTCAACCTGGATACTTTGCGCTGATTAAGCACGAGCATATTGGCAACATCATGAAGAAATTAAATAAGAGCCCGTCGATTACTTTCACCAAGGTTACATTTCCTGAGGGTTACACGGTTACGCAAATTGCCAAACGGATAGAAGACAAAACGACGCGAATAACAGCGCAAAACTTTTTTGATGCAATGAATAATCCGTTATTGGGTTCCGTGTACTTTCCAACGAATAGTGATTTTCTTGCCGCGGCACCTTATCGATTGGAAGGTCTTTTGTTTCCAGATACTTATCAAGTTTCTGGTGACGAAACTGCGACGAGCGTTGTTGATCGAATGTTGCGATTAATGGAGCGCGTCGGTAACCAAGAAGGACTATCTGATTCGCAAGAAAAAGTTGGCAAGTCGCCATACGAGGTGTTGATCATCGCGTCAATCATTGAGCGTGAAGCGAAATTAGAAATTGATCGCGGCAAAATTTCACGAGTTATTTATAACCGTCTAGAACGCGGGATGCCACTGCAAATTGATGCCACGCTGTACTACAACTCTGCCGATGGAGCATCGTTTACTGATCTCAAAGCGGTTGATTCACCGTACAACTCTTATCTCCACACGGGTCTCCCACCAACTCCAATCGCTAGTCCTGGTCGAGCATCAATTCGAGCCGCATTGAATCCATCACCGAATCCAGATCTGAGTGACAAGATTTGTATCGGAATAAAAAAATCGTCTAACTGTGAATATCTTTACTATGTGTTGAGCGACGCCAACGGTGGACATACTTTCGCCGCTACCGAGCAAGATCATGCCTTCAATGTTGAGATCTCAAGAGCGGCCGGGTTTTTGCCGTGATTTCAAGCAAAACTCGACTTGCTGCAATCATTGGTTCGCCAGTTGCACAAAGTTTGTCACCGGTTATTCATAACGCGGTGTTTGAAGCCAAGAATTTGGATTGGCTGTACGTCGCTTTTCTTGTGAATAGCAGCCGGGTACGCGACGCACTTTCGGCGATGTCGGCACTCGGTATCGGCGGATTCTCAGTAACGATGCCCCACAAAAATGAGGTAGCAAAAATAGTTGGTGAAATTGGAGAAGTTGACGAAATAGTTGAGATCACAAAATCTGCCAACACGGTTGTGTTGCGTGCTGATAATTCGCTGTGGGCGACAAATACTGATGGCGATGGATGCTGCAATGCACTTGAAGAAGCGATGCAGTCAACTGTCAAGGGCGAACGTGTTGTGATTCTGGGAGCAGGCGGAACTGCGTCGGCTGTTGCGTATGTACTGGCGCAACGCGGGGCGAGTGAAGTTGTGATTATTAATCGATCCGTAGATCGCGCGCAAGATTTAGCAAAGCAGATTGGTGGCGTAGTTCGCGTCGCGAATTCGACAAGCATCCCTAAAGAAATATCAAACGCGCAAATTATTATCAACACAACACCAGTTGGGTTTGGCGACATTGGCGAAAATACGAAATCACCGATCGATATTTCACTAATTCGATCATCACATGTGGTGTTAGACGCGGTGTACAACCCACTGCAGACCGGGTTAATTGTCGCTGCCACAAATGCAGGCGCCGTAGTTGTGGACGGTCTATCAATGTTGGTTCATCAAGCGGTATTGCAACAACAGCATTGGACAAGTGAGCGCTATAAAAGCACCGACATTGCATTAATGCGCAATGCAGCACTATCTCATTTGGCGTCAATTCGTTAATGACCTCTATCTAGCGCAACGCTAGAGGTAGCCTGATATTTATGCTTCGTTACCTAACTGCAGGCGAAAGTCATGGCCAAGCGCTGGTCGTGATAGTCGAAGGACTTCCAGCGGGAATGTTGGTCACTGCCAAAGACATCAGCGATGAATTGGCGCGCAGGCGTCTCGGGTTCGGACGCGGTCCCAGACAAAAATTTGAAGAAGATGAGATCGTTTTGATCAGTGGAATTCGCCATGGTCGAACATTGGGCTCGCCTGTTGCAATTGAAATCAAGAACAGTGAGTGGTCACGCAGCGACGTGTGGCATGAAGAGATGTCGCCAGCACCAGGTAAGACTAAAAAACCATTAACACAGCCTCGACCAGGTCATGCTGACTTGACTGGTATGCAAAAATATGGTTTTGATGACGCCCGAGATGTGCTGGAGCGAGCGAGTGCCCGTGAAACGGCCGCAAGAGTGGCAGCAGGTGCACTTGCAAAAGTTTTGCTCGCCCAAATAAATGTCAGCGTTATTTCCCATGTTTTGCAACTTGGTGCAGCACGCAACGAAAACCCTGTGCGTCCGCAACCAAAGGATTTAGCAAAAATTGATGAGTCATCGGTTCGTTGTTTTGATGCAAAATCTGAAGCTGCCATGATCGCCGAAATTGAAGCGGCCGCTAAAGATGGCGACAGTCTGGGCGGCATAGTTGAAGTATTGGCATTCGGTTTACCTGTTGGCCTTGGTAGCTATGTTCACTGGGATCGCAAAATTGACGGACTCCTGGCACAAGCAGTAATGAGCATTCAAGCGGTCAAGGGTGTCGAAATCGGAAATGGTTTTGACGTGGCTTCGCGTCGCGGAAGTCAAGCGCATGATGCAATTACGTGGGATGAAACTGAGAACTCGTATAAACGCGAAACGACGCTGGCTGGTGGCACCGAAGGTGGAATGTCAACTGGAGAGATGTTGGTCGTCAGGGCGGCAATGAAGCCCCTCTCAACTTTGAATCGTCCAACTTTGAAAACAGTTGACATGGTGACCAAACAAGAGACCGTGAGTTTCAAAGAGCGAACAGATGTAACTGCTGTGCCTGCAATGGGGGTCGTCGCCGAAACAATGGTCGCTCTTGTTCTGGCACAAGAAGCACAGCGAAAATTCGGTGGTGACAGTGTTGCTGAGTTCACCACCAATGTAAAAAACTTCGCCCAGAGACTTCGCTGAACTTCACGATCACCATGACGGCTATCAATAGTCATGATTCAGGCGCAAAAAATCATTCGCCGAAAATGATTGTGCTAATTGGTCTGATGGGTTCAGGTAAAACAACTGTTGGACGTGCACTTGCTACAAAACTCAATTTAGACTTTGCAGATAGTGACGAGGCGATCGAGAAATCAGCAAAAACTTCAGTCCGCGAAATCTTTACCGAACAAGGTGAGCCTGTTTTTCGGCAACTTGAATCTCAGGCGTTGGCAGATTTATGTGCAAGTGAGTCGGCGATGGTTTTAGCTGTTGCCGGTGGGGCGATCGTTGCTGTTGCTAATCGTGAACTTTTACAAAAATATGCGGCGTGCATTATTTGGTTAGATGCACCGACTCCGACACTTGTTTCGCGCACAGGGCGTGGCCAACATCGCCCACTTTTGGATGGTGACCCGATCGGCTCACTTAACAAAATGCGCCAAGATCGCGAACACCTGTATCAACAACTTGCGACCCATCATCTTGTTACGCAGTCGCTGTCGATCAGCCAAGTAGTCGATCAAATTATTAGTGTTTGCAATCTCTCGGTTTCAGTTGGAGTGCCGAAATGACAAACCATAAAATTGTTGTCTCGCTTGCAGATCGCTCGTACCCAGTGATCGTCGGCAGTGGGGTCAGCGATCAGTTACAAGACTTGCTTCCAAAGACGGCAAAACGCGTGGCGATTGTTACTCAAGAAAATATTCCGTTGAAACTTGATTTTGAGATTGAAAACACCACAATAACAATCGGTGATGGTGAACAACATAAGAATCTGCAAACAATCCAGATGATTTCTGAGAAATTTGCGAAGTTTGGCTTGACGCGTTCAGATGTCGTAATTGGCGTCGGCGGTGGAATGGTTACCGATGTTGCTGGTTTCGCGGCAGCATCTTGGCATCGTGGTACTGCTGTGATTCATTTACCGACGACCCTCGTCGGAATGGTTGATGCTGCGATTGGCGGCAAGACTGGTGTCAATTTAGAACAGGGCAAAAACTTGGTGGGTGCATTTTGGCAACCGGCGGCTGTGATCTGTGATGTCGACTCACTTAAAACTCTTCCTGAGCGAGAGACTCGATGCGGACTTGGTGAAGTTGCAAAATATCATTTCTTGACGGGCGATGATTTGTTGGCGCTTGAAATGACACAGCGAATTGCTCGTTGCGTTCAAATTAAGGCCGAAATTGTCTCGGCTGACGAGCGAGAACAGGGTGGTCGAGCAGTACTCAATTACGGTCATACTCTTGCTCACGCCCTAGAACGGTCGAGTTCGTTTGCCCTGGCCCACGGCGAAGCAGTAGCAATTGGAATGATTTTTGCCGCACATTTGGCTCACAGTATGAAGCGAATTGATGATCACCGTTTGGCGTATCACTACAAGGTGATTAGAGATATTTATCGGCTCGGAGTTGAAGTTCCAAAGACGATTAAGCGAACCGACCTAATTAGTTTTATGCGATTAGACAAGAAGGCAATCAATGGTCTGACCTTTGTTTTAGACGGGAATAACAGCATTGAGGTCGTGAGTCGTGTGGATGAAAAATATATAGATCAAGCGTTCGATGCAATGCAAGTACTCTGATTGTTATGGCAAATTCTGCGCTCCCAATTATTTTGATCCTCAATGGGCCAAACTTGAACTTGCTCGGGCAACGGCAGCCAGAGATATATGGCACTGCAACTCTTAGCGAGCACATCAACGCCGCAAAAGAAAAAGCAGCGAAACTCGGTTTTGAAGTTGAGACTCTGGTTGCACAAAGTGCTGGCGAGATCGTTTCAGCGATCCATGGTGCACGGTCGCGATGTGCTGCAATAATTATTAATCCAGGGGCGCTGACTCATTTCGCATGGAGTCTGAACGATGCTCTAGCGACATTTGATGGCCCAAAAATCGAAGTGCATCTTTCAAATCCTGCGACTCGTGACCCGTGGCGCCACGAGAGTGTGGTTGCGCCCGTTGTATCTGGGACGATTGCTGGGTTTGGCGCCAACGGATACAAATTTGCAATTGACGCAGTGGCGACTTTGCTCGCCGATAAGAAATAATCCAAATGGACTCGATCAAACTGGCGCCACTGAGTGTCGCGGATCGTGATGCACTTGTCCGGCAGCGACTTGAGCACACAACGAATAGAAATGTTTCCGCATTATTAGTCACTGATTTAAACAACATCCGTTGGCTGACAGGTTTCACTGGTTCTGCCGGAACACTAATCGTGCGACCAGATGACATGGTGTTGATCGTTGACGGAAGATATGGAGATCAGTCACGCGAACAGACTCAGAATTCGCATTCGCAGTGCACTGTTATTGAAGGACGCAGTGCTAGTGACTTGCGTGATGCACTTGCCAATGTAACAAAGCAATTTGCGTCGGTCGGTTTTGATCCAACCGAGATGACGGTAGCGGCTCATGCGACGATTAAGTCTCAGATTAGATCAGAACTCGTAGCCGTGTCATCTGTGGTTGCGCATTTGCGTCGACGCAAGACTGAACCAGAAATTCAGCGAATGGAGTTGGCGGCCTTGGCCACAGATAGTGCGCTAACTGAAGTTGTACCAATGCTGGTGCTTGGTTTGACCGAGCGAGATATTCGCGATGAACTTGATTATCGAATGCGACACCACGGTGCAGAATTCACGAGCTATGACACAATCGTGGCAAGCGGTCCAAATGCTGCACGACCACATCATCGGCCTGTTGGTCGCAAAATTGTTGAAGGTGACAGTGTGGTGATTGATGTCGGAGGTTTGGTTGATGGCTATCACTCTGATATGACCAGAACTTATTTGATCGGCGAGGTTGACCCAGTGCTCAGTGAAATGCACGAAGTAGTCAGTGCATCACAGATGCTCGGTTTAAGTTTTGTCCGTGCCGGTGTTTTAGCCCAGGATCTAGATCAAAAATGTCGCGATTTTATTGCTGCTGCTGGTTTCGGTGGCGAATTCAGTCACAGCACTGGACATGGCGTCGGGTTACAGATTCACGAGATGCCGTGGGTGCGCAATGGATTTGCTGAGCCACTAGAAGTCGGCGAGGTGGTAACCGTTGAGCCTGGCGTCTATCGTGAAGGGCTCGGTGGTGTGCGAATTGAAGACCTTGTGGTCGTCACGCAAAGCGGCTGTCGAATACTTACTCATAGTAAAAAGGATCTTCAGTGCCTGCAATTACAACTAACGACCTAAAGAACGGCATCACTCTTCAGATTGACAACAATCTGTTTACTGTGATTGATTTTCAACATGTCAAGCCAGGCAAGGGTGGTGCATTTGTTCGCACGAAATTACGAAACCTGAGAACGGGAAGCGTTCTTGAAAAAACATTCAACGCAGGTATTCGTGTCGAGCAGGCGATTCTTGACAAAAACGATATGCAGTTTCTCTACAAAGATGGCGATGATTTCGTGTTTATGGACACGGTGACTTTTGATCAGATGAATGTCAGCCCGAAAGCGTTAGGCGATGTCGCTAACTATCTAATTGAGAACGGTATCGCAATTATTGCAACTCATGACGGTGAAATTGTCAGTGTTGAAATTGCAGTTACGGTCGAACTAGAAATCGCAAATACCGAACCAGGGCTACAAGGCGACAGAGTTTCTGGTGCTCGCAAATCGGCAACTTTACAGACAGGCAAAGTAATTCAAGTTCCATTGTTCGTAAATATTGGTGACAGGGTTAAAGTAGACACGCGTTCAGGCGAATATATAACGAGAGTCTGATGTCATCAACGCGTAAGTCAAAAGCGGGTGACGATCTGCGTAGCAACGCTCGAGAGCGTGCGGTGCATTTGTTGTACGAAGCCGAGTCACGCGATCTGCCAGTAGCAACGATTGTCTCGGCGCAAATACTCGGAGTTGATGATTTGGTTGCTTTGCTTACAGCGGGCGTTTCGTCTCGCCGAACTGAATTAGACGAAATAATCACTGAACACTCGCACACCTGGACGATTCATCGAATGCCAGCAATTGACCGAAATATCTTGCGACTAGCGATTTACGAACTCATGGATCGTCCTGATGTTCCCGTCGCGGTTATTATAAATGAGGCAGTTGAACTTGCTAAACGATTTTCGACGGAAGAATCAGGACGCTATGTGAACGGTGTTTTGTCGGCGATCGCGAAGAAAGTGCGGGCGAAAGGCGTCTAATACGAATAGATTTTTAGAGAATCTGCGGGCTCGTTTTCAGCAAGCGACTATTTGGCAAGTTTTATCTGTTGCAATTGCCTTCGTGTTGTGGTTCTACTTTGTTGCGCTAAGTGTTGAAATGCACCGCAGTATGGCGACGTCGGCTTATGACTTCGGTTTATATGACCAAGGAATTTGGTTGTTGTCAAGATTTCATAGCCCATTTGTGACTCTAATGGGTCGTAATTTATTTGGCGATCACACCAGTTTTATTCTGTTGTTGCTCGTGCCTCTTTACTGGCTAGTGCCGAGTTCGTCGCTTTTATTTGTTGTTCAAGCAACGGCAATCGCTGCCGGTGCGATACCGGTTTTCTTATTTGCTCGTAAGCGCCTTGAGAGCGAGGCACTGGCAACTGCATTCGTTGCGGTTTACTTAATGCACCCAGCGACAGTGTGGATCGCCTTTGAAAATTTTCATCCCGATGCGTTTCTAGGAGTTCTAATCGGCACTGCGCTTTATGCGGCGATTGAAGAAAAAAGGCTGATGTATTTGATCTCTGTTGTTTTAGCGATGAGCGTCAAAGAGGATGTTTCGCTAGTTCTGATTCCATTGGGGTTTTGGATCGCTTATCGACGGCAGTTGGTTATGGGACTGACAACAGTCGTCGTCTCATTTTGGTATTCAATAATTGCAATTTTTGGTATCCAGCGTGGCATCAACGGTGTGCCATTTCGCAATGGCTGGCGAATTCCATTCGGCGGCTTAACTGGAGTTTTAACAACGCTGTTCACAGATCCAATTTCAATGATTCGATATCTGGTCAGCGATTCTCGACCGTATTATTTGCTTCAACTCGTTGCGCCTGTTGCGATGGGCTTTCTTTTGTTTCCTGAGATTGCCGCAATTGCGGGGCTTGTGATGTTCGCAAATATTTTTAGTGCGTTTTGGTATCAGTACCACATTGAATATCACTATTCATTTATTGTGGTGCCCGTACTTGTGTTCGGTACAGTTTTTGCTCTTGGTCGACTGCGAAGGCGGTTGCGTCGTGTTTTAGTCGCTGCTTGTTTAGTCTGCACATTGATCTCTGCATTTTTGTGGGCACCTCTTCCTGGAGCAAGAACGCATCTGTCCTACAACGGTTCAGATCATCCAATGGTTCTCGCTGCTCACGTTGCGATGAGCAAGATTCCATCCGACGCCGTAGTCAGTGCCTATCATCCATTGACTGCTCAGTTAGCCAGGAGACAAAGGATCTATGCGTTCCCCGTTCCTTTTAAGCGAGTTCTATACGGTATGGATGCATTTGCGACTGGCGATATTTTGCCGTTCACTAGTGACATTGAGTTCGTAATCTTGCCATTAGCAATGGATGATGGAATGCAAAAAATATGGCGTGAAGTTTCTGACCAATTCGCAATCTCTTATGCCAACGAGTGGTGGATCGTCTACGAACGCAAGATTTGAGAAGTTTTAGAATATTTATAAAAATCAGATTCGGCGCCCAAGAATAGTGCTATATTTACCCCGACCCAAAAGTCATGAAGTTATCAACCGTAAATTGAGTCCTGTGAGGCTCGAACGGAAGGACAATGTTTTTGAATATCAACGCGAATGCAAACTCGCCACGTGAAGTGATGAGCTCGACCGATGTGCATCGAGCAATTGTGAGAATCTCTCACGAAATAGTTGAACGCAATCATGGTGTTGAAGGGCTAGCAATTGTTGGGTTGCAGCGTGGCGGAACTTGGATCGCCGAAGCGATCACCAGTCAAATTAATCTGATTGAAATAACAGTCAAAGTTCCGTGTGGGGCCCTTGACGTGAGTTTGCATCGCGACGATATTGGGCTTCGGCCGGTTTCGCTCGGGGCGATTACAAAGATTCCCTTTGACCTGACCGGGGCGACAGTTGTTCTCGTAGATGATGTTCTTTTCACAGGACGAACGGTGCGCGCGGCGATGGAAGGTTTGAATAATTTCGGTCGTCCCAGAGCGGTACAACTTGCCGTTTTAGTTGATCGCGGTCATCGAGAACTTCCAATTCGGCCCGATTTCGTTGGCAAAAATTTGCCAACACAACAAGATGATGACGTCTCGGCAACTAGTGACGGCGTGTTTATCACCGCAATGAGTGGCACCAAACAATGAAACACCTGCGGAGTATTGATGAACTGGGTGTAGACGGTCTAGTTGCGCTTTTGCAACTTACCGATCACATGGCAGAAATTAATCAACGCCCGGTGCCCAAAGTTCCGGCGTTACGCGGGCGAACCGTTGCCAGCCTGTTTTTTGAAGACTCAACCCGCACGCGTTTAAGTTTTGAAACCGCGGCAAAACGACTTTCAGCCGACACTATGACTTTTAATGTTTCGACTTCAAGTGTCAACAAAGGTGAATCGTTGCGCGACACGGTGGCCACAATCACCGACATGGGTGTCGATGCATTTGTCGTGCGACACAAGTCGGTGGGTATTCCGTGGCAGATCTCCCAGTGGACAAAGGCGTCAATTATTAATGCCGGCGACGGTGCACATCAACACCCAACACAAGCCCTCGTAGATTGTTACACGATTCGTGAAGCAACCCATGAGTCACGGTTTGATGGGATGCAGATAACAATTGTTGGCGATATAAAACACTCGCGTGTTGCGCGAAGCAATATCCAGGCCTTTTCTATGCTCGGAGCAAAAGTCACAGTCGTTGCTCCACCAACTTTGCTGCCGCCAGATTTGTCGCACTGGCCAGTGCAAATTAATCATCACCTTGACGAAGTTATTCCGACGAGTGATGTGTTGTATATGTTGCGGTTGCAAAGTGAGCGAATGTCGCAAGGTCATGTGCCAACCTTGCGCGAATATTCAGAACAATACGGTTTGACGCAAAAGCGTGTAGCGCGATTAAAAGATTCTGCGATTGTGATGCATCCTGGGCCAATGAATCGTGGAGTTGAAATGCAGATTGATCCATCTGATGTAAAAAATTCTTTGATTCATAGACAAGTTGCTAATGGAGTCTCGGTAAGAATGGCGGTTCTTTTTGAATTGCTTGGCAGTGGTTCGAGCCTCGGAGGGCAAGCGTGAGCAAATCAGTGGTGATCAAGGGTGGAACGATTGTAAATCGGGGCAGTGAAATCAAAAGTGATGTCCGAATTGAAAATGGAGTAATCGTCGAAGTCGCAAAGAATCTCAAAGCAGATGTGCAGCTTGATGCAAGTGGTTGCATTGTTACAAGTGGCTTTGTTGATTTACACGCTCACCTTCGAGAGCCTGGCCGAGAAGAAGCAGAAACAATTGAAACGGGAAGTCGTGCAGGTGCGCTTGGTGGCTATACGGCATTGGTTGCGATGCCCAATACTGATCCGCCACAAGATTCAATTGCAGTAATTGACTTCGTTCGTGAACAGGGAAAACGAGCAGGTCTCGTTGACGTTGTGCCGAGCGGTTGCATCACGCTCGGTCGTCAAGGTGAAACACTTGCACCGATGGCCGAGTTGGCACATGCCGGTGTAACGCTGTTTACCGATGATGGCGTAGGTGTGCAGAATGCTTCGCTGATGCGGCGAGCACTCGAATATGCCAGAGGTCTCGGCGTAACTCTTGCACAGCATTGCGAAGTAGCCGAATTGACAGAGGGTGCAGTAATGAACGAGTGCCAATGTTGCACAGATCTCGGCTTACCTGGGTGGCCGGCAATTGCCGAAGAGTTAATGGTTTTTCGCGATATTGAACTTGTGCGGATGACGGGCGCATCAATGCACTTTTTGCACCTTTCAACTGAACGCAGTGTTGAACTTGTGCGTGCAGCAAAACGCGACGGTCTGCCAATTACGGCCGAAGTGACACCGCATCATTTATCTTTGACACAAGAACTTTTAGCTACTTATGATCCCGTATATAAAGTGAATCCACCACTTCGTTCGGCGCAAGATATTCGAGCGCTCAAAATAGGTTTGCTTGACGGCACCATTGACGCAATAGCCACCGATCACGCTCCTCATCCGCGACGCGATAAAGAGATGTCACTCGATATTGCGCCACCTGGAATGCTCGGGTTAGAGACTGCATTGGGAGTTGTTCTCGGAAACTCCGAACTTGAGATTAAAGACGTCGTCGCTCTTTTGAGTTGGAACCCTGCCCGAATTGCAAGAATTGATGCCGAGCATGGTCGACCAGTAGCGATTGGTGAGCCAGCAAATATTTGTATTTTTGACCCTGATTTGGCCTGGAGCGTTGATTTAGAAAGGCTTGCGAGTAAAAGCATTAATTCGCCCTATGTTGGTCGGACACTTCGTGGCAAAATACGACACACGATATTTAAAGGAACACCAACAGTGATCGACGGTCAAGCTCAAAAATGACTCGCAACATAAAATCTGCTGCACTCGTATTGCAAGACGGCTCAATATTTGAAGGCGAAGCAATTGGAGCTGGTTCGTCACAAGATACTGAGGCAACAATTTCACGCGGTGAAGTCGTGTTCCATACGGGTCTTTCGGGGTATCAAGAGATAATTACCGACCCGTCATATGCGGGGCAAATAATTACCTTCACGACACCGCATATCGGCAACTATGGCACCACGAAACTTGACAATGAGGCTTCAAAAGTTTTTGCGCGTGGAGTTATCGTTCGTGAACTTGCTCGTCGGCGAAGTAATTGGCGAAGCGATGATTCACTTGACTCATTTCTCAAACAAAATGATCTGGCAGGTATCGCAGGAATAGATACCCGAAGGTTGACACGGTTGTTGCGCGATAGCGGTTCAATGCCTGGTGCATTTGGTACGGCGAGTCAAGACGAATTGCTTAAAGTCGCAAAATCAGAAAAAGGTACAACGGGTAAAAATTTAGTTGCCCAAGTGAGTACTACCAAAAGTTATATTCACGGCAGCGGTAAATTCACGGTCGTTGCTTACGACTTCGGTATCAAAACAACAATGTTGAATTGTCTGGCCGAATTTGCGACTGTTCATGTCGTGCCAGCAACGACTTCAGCGGCTCAAGTGATGGCGCTTTCACCGAACGGAATATTCTTATCCAATGGACCAGGTGACCCTGAAATGGTTCACGGAGCCCCAGAGACGATTCGCGAATTGCTCGGCACTGGTGTTCCGTTATTTGGAATTTGTCTTGGGCATCAATTGTTGGCCCTTGCGCTTGAAGGTAAGACCTACAAATTGCCATTTGGGCATCATGGCGCAAATCATCCGGTGCGCAATATCGCAACAGGCACGGTCGAGATCACGAGTCAAAACCACAATTTTTGTGTAGACGCAGACTCGTTGGCGACAAAAGCCGAAGTCACTCACATTAATTTGAATGACAACACGAACGAGGGTTTTCGCGTTCGCGGAGCGAATGCTTTCAGTGTGCAGTATCACCCAGAAGCTGGGCCTGGTCCACACGACAGTCGCTATTTGTTTGCAGAATTTGTGGCAATGATGGATCGCAAATAATGTCGAGGCGTAACGACATCAAGTCGATTTTGGTTTTGGGATCAGGACCAATCGTGATTGGTCAAGCCTGCGAATTTGACTATTCAGGAACGCAGGCATGTCGTGTATTGCGTCAAGAGGGATACCGAGTAATTCTTGCGAACTCAAACCCGGCGACGATTATGACTGACCCTGATTTTGCTGATCGCACATATATTGAGCCATTGACACCTGAGTTCATTGAGCAAATTATTGAACGCGAACGACCCGATGCGGTGCTGCCGACATTGGGTGGGCAAACGGCACTTAATCTGGCGATGACTTTGTTTGAACGCGGCAAAGTAGGAGTGCCAGGAACTCCTGAGTTGATCGGCGCCAATGCGCTGGCGATTGCTACGGCTGAAGATCGTGGCAAATTCAAAGACGCGATGATTGAGATTGGTTTAAGTGTTCCGCTCAGCGGAATAGCGCACACGGCAAAGCAAGCGGATGATGTATTAAAAGAAGTTGGCCTACCTGTAATTATTCGTCCCGCTTATATTTTGGGTGGACGAGGAACGGGCATCGCAAACACGATCGAAGAGTTTCACGCAGTTGTCGCTAACGGGCTTTCCGCCAGTCCAATTTCAGAAATTCTTATCGAGACTTCAATTGTTGGTTGGAAGGAATACGAACTCGAAGTGATGCGTGATCGCAATGACAATTGTGTCGTGATTTGCTCGATCGAAAATATTGATGCAATGGGTGTTCACACCGGAGACTCAATGACAGTTGCTCCTGCTATGACGCTGTCGGATGTTGAATATCAAAAAATGCGCGACGCAGCCTTTGCCTGCATCAGACGAGTCGGTGTCGAAACTGGCGGATCAAATGTTCAGTTCGCCGTTAATCCAAAAAATGGTGATCAAGTAGTGATCGAAATGAATCCACGAGTCTCGCGAAGTTCGGCACTGGCTTCTAAGGCCACTGGTTTTCCGATTGCAAAGATCGCAGCAAAACTGGCGGTTGGCTACACACTTGACGAAATATCTAACGACATCACAAAAAAGACGCCGGCAAGTTTCGAACCAACTATTGACTATGTGGTCACAAAGATTCCACGCTGGGCATTCGAAAAATTTCCCGGCACTTCTGGCGTACTCGGCACACAAATGCAAAGTGTTGGCGAGGCGATGGCAATCGGGCGAACATTTACTGAAAGTCTGCAAAAAGCGTTGCGCTCACTTGAAATTGGTCGATACGGCCTGAACTGTGACCCAGGCGAAGAAATATTTAATGCGGTCAGCGACCAAGAGCTATTAGCAAAAATTGCGATTCCGCGTCCAGAGAGAATATTTGAGATCGGTGAATGTTTGCGCCGCAAAATGAGCATTGAGTCCGTTGCTAAATCATGCAAATTTGATCCATGGTTCCTCGACCAAATGATGATGATTGTTGAAGAGCGAGAATTTCTCGCGCCGCAAACGCCCGAGAGTCTCTCTGCCAGCGATTGGAAGCGTGTCAAGCGACTTGGGTTTTCTGATGCGCAACTAAGTTGGCTTTGGAAGCGAACTGAACACGAAGTCAGAGCGACTCGTATCAGAAGTGGGGTTAAGCCGACCTACAAAGCAGTCGACACTTGTAGCGCCGAGTTTTCTGCGCAAACGCCATATCACTATTCAACTTACGAAGATGAATCAGAAATTCACGGTAGTTCAAAGCAGTCAGTCATTATTTTAGGAAGTGGCCCCAACAGAATCGGACAAGGAATCGAGTTCGACTACTGCTGCGTGCACGCGAGTTTTGCGTTGCGAGATGCGGGATATCAAACGATTATGTTGAATTGCAATCCTGAAACTGTTTCAACAGATTATGACACTTCAGACAAACTTTATTTTGAGCCTTTGACTTACGAAGATGTGATGAACGTGATTGAAGCCGAGAAACAAATATCGGGTGTTGATCCACGAATCATTGTTGGTTTGGGCGGTCAAACGCCACTTAAATTGGCCAGTCAATTGCCGAGCGCACTGATCGCTGGCACAACAAGCGAGTCAATTGATATTGCTGAAGACCGTGAAAAGTGGAGCGCTTTGTGTCAGTCATTAAATATTTTGCAACCACCTGGTGGTACAGCACGAAATGTTGAAGAAAGCGTTGCGATTGCGAACAAAATCGGTTTCCCAGTATTGGTTCGTCCAAGTTATGTGCTTGGTGGGCGAGCAATGCAAATTGTCCACGACGAGACTCGGTTACGCGCTGCGATGCACGAGATGAGTCAGGCCGGTTCGCTCGGTCGTGAAGGTGGTCTTTCGGCGCAACGGCCAGTTTTGGTTGACCGATTCTTGGAAGACGCGACAGAAGTTGATGTTGATGCGATTCGCGATGCAAGTGGCGAAGTGTTAATTGGTGGAGTTATGGAGCATGTTGAGCAGGCAGGTGTGCACTCGGGAGACTCGGCTTGCACGATTCCTCCGGTGACATTGTCCGGCGTGATTGTTACGCAAATTGAGAACACAGTTAAGAAAATTGCTGAAGCATTAAAAGTCGTTGGGCTCGTCAATGTGCAATTTGCAATTGCCGATCAGACTGTTTATGTGATTGAAGCAAACCCTCGTGCCAGTCGGACTGTGCCGTTTGTGGCCAAGGCAACTGGGGTGCCACTGGCAAAAATTGCTAGTCGAGTGATGCTTGGCGCAAAACTCAGCGAACTACGCACTGAAGGCTTGCTCAAAAACCCAGTTCGTGGTTCGCATGTGTCAGTTAAAGAAGCAGTTCTGCCGTTCAATCGCTTTGCAGATGTTGACACGGCGCTCGGGCCAGAAATGCGATCCACTGGCGAAGTTATGGGAATTGATGATTCGTTTGCCAGAGCTTTTGCAAAAGCGCAATTCGCTGCTGGTACGACTTTGCCCGTTTCCGGTTTGGTTTTTGTTTCACTCAATGACCGCGACAAGGTTGGCGGTGTCGAAGTAGTTAAAGGATTAACCACACTTGGTCTAGAAATTGTTGCCACAGTTGGCACCGCCGAATATTTGACAAAACACGGCTGCAAGGTTTCGCGAGTTGTTGGCAAATTTTCTGAGCGAAAGTCCGGCAGCAGCACGGGCGACGATGCCGTGA
>CAMAWU010000019.1 GCA_945862025.1 Ferrithrix thermotolerans DSM 19514
GATGATTGTCTTGTTGCGGTGATGCAAGGATTGAAACAAGTTGGCTTCGGCGCTGGAGAGACTCTCGCCGCATATGAGAGGCAACTTTTCAGCGGGGCGACTGCTCAACCCGAGAATATTGACGCGCCGATCGAAGTTCAGCGGCGACGCATAACAGCCGACTGGGCTGACTACAACGGCCATACAAATGACAGTCGCTACATGCAACTTTCAAGTGAGGCACTAGATGTGTTTTTTAGATCAATCGGATTTTCGAATGATTATCTTGCAACCGGTCGGTCGTTTTACACACTTGAAAGTCACATACGGTACATCAACGAAAGTAAAGTTGGTGATGAAATCGTTGTTACTGCGCAGGTTTTACTTCTCGATGAAAAAAAGGTTCATCTGCATTCGGTAATGTCGCAGACGAATGGCACGGTAGTTGCGACCGCAGAACATATTTATCTGCACGTTGACACAGCGTTGAAAAAAGCTTCTCCGATTGGTGCTGAACTTTTAGTTCGTCTAAACCCGATCGCCGAGGCTCACGCAAAATTGCCGAAGCCAGAAGGTGTCGGCCGATTTGTTGGTCAAAGCGTTAAATGATCTTGCAGGTTTCGCCATTAGAAATTGGCGAGGTAGTTCCTGCGCCGCTTGATTTTTATTATTGCGAAGTTGCCGCCGAATGGGTTGACTACAACAACCACATGACCGAGGCTGCATACCTAACAGCCTTTGGATGGGCCTCAGACGTATTATTTCAGTACATCGGCATTAACGATGATTACCGAGCAGCTGGTCATTCTTATTACACAGTTGAAACGCATATCATTTATGAGCGCGAGGCAGCCCTTGACGACAAACTTCGGATCACGACTCAAGTCTTAAATTTTGATGCCAAACGGTTACATTTCAATCATCAAATGTTTAACTCTTCAACGTCGCAGCGATTAGCGACTTGTGAGCAAATGCTGTTGCATGTCGATTCAAAACTCGCCAAGGCAGCCCCGATTACGAAATCGGTTGAGACGGCACTTACGGCGATCAAACAAAGCCACGATCACCTGCCCAGACCACCCGAAATTGGTCGAACTATGGAAATCAAAACTAAGAACTAATCACTGAAAGCAGAGAGACTGAGATATGGATTTTGGTTTAACACAGGAACAACAAATGATTGTCGATACGACAAAGGCATTTACCGAGCGGGAACTAATCCCCCATGAAGAAAAGGTTGAACGAGAAAATCAGGTCTCACCAGATCTCGTGAAACAAATCAAGCAGCGCTCTATTGCTGCCGGTTTATATGCATGCAATATGCCAAGCGAACTTGGTGGCGGTGGACTCGACTCATTCGACACAACTCTTGTCGACCGCGAGTTTGGCGTGACTTCGTATGCGCTGCATTATGTAGTTGCCCGACCCAGCAATATTTTGCGAGCATGCAAAGACCAACAAATTGCTGAATATCTGATACCAACTATTAATGGCGACCGTGTTGAGTGTCTAGCAATGTCCGAGCCAGACGCAGGCTCAGATGTCCGTGGAATGAAATGTACTGCGATGAAAGATGGCAAAGACTGGGTGATTAATGGTACTAAGCATTTTATTTCGCACGCCGACATGGCCGATTATGTAATTTTGTTTGCAGCCAGTGGTGAAGAACAAACTTCAAAAGGAGTTAAGAAGAAGATCACAGGCTTTCTCGTGGACTTCGACACAAAAGGTTGCGAGCGCGTCAAAGGTTACAACTGTGTTTCAAATAATGGTTATCACAACATGATTATTAATTTTGATAACTGTCGCATACCAGGCGCGAATGTTCTCGGAGAAGAGCACAACGGTTTTGATGCCGCTAATGAATGGCTCGGTGCAACACGTCTTCAAGTTGCCGCAGTTTGCGTTGGTCGTGCTCGACGAGCTTTAAAACTTGCTGTTGAGTGGTCGGCGACGCGAGAGCAATTCGGTCAACAGATCGGAAAGTTTCAAGGTGTGTCATTCAAACTGGCTGATATGCAGATTCGTCTGGATGCAGCAGAGTTGCTAACTCTCCGCGCCGCCTTTAACGACGCTGCAGGTAATTTCAGCGATAGCGAAGTAGCGATGGCGAAAGTTTTTTCGAGTGAGATGTGTCAGTTTGTAACTGATGAAGCGATACAAATTTTCGGTGGAATGGGCTTAATGGATGAACTTCCATTAGAACGCATGTGGCGCGATACCCGTGTTGACAGAATTTGGGATGGAACCAGCGAGATTCAACGACATATCATTTCGCGAGCATTGTTGCGCCCCCATGGTGGTTGAGCAACTTCTTTCAAGGACGCTCAATCCGCGTTCAATAGCTCTGTTTGGTACCGGTCCTGCGCAAAGCGTCATTGAGCAATGCCTAAGACTCGGGTTCACTGGTGAGTTGTGGCCGGTTCACCCAACTCGAAGCGAAATTGCTGGTGTCAAATGTTTTGGATCAATAAATGACCTACCTCGTGCACCAGATGTTGCTTTTATCGCAGTGAATCGCAATGCAACAATTGATGTCGTCGCTCAGCTTTCAAAACTTGGCACTGGTGGAGCAGTTTGTTACGCATCGGGTTTTGCTGAATCTGGCACCCAATCTGGTATTGATGGTCGACTATTACAAGAAACACTTATCGTTGCAGCAGCGCAGATGCCAATACTTGGACCTAACTGTTATGGCTACATCAACGCATTGGACGGCATCGCACTTTGGCCAGACCAACACGGTTGTAAATCTTTAACAAAAGGCGTCGCAATTGTAAGCCAAAGTGGAAATGTTGGACTAAATCTGACTCTGCAGCATCGTGATTTAAATCTCGCTTATCTTGTGACTGTCGGCAATCAGGCTGCTTGTGGCGTCGAAGACTGTCTTGAGGTTTTCGTAGAAGATTCTCGAGTCACCGCAATCGGACTGTTCATTGAAGCGATTGTCGACCCGGTAAGGTTTGCCAAAATTGCCGTTCGCGCCAACAAACGAAATTTAAGAATAGTTGCCTTGCAGACTGGGCGAAGCGAAGCAGGTGCGTTGATCGCTACTTCTCATACTGCATCCCTTGCAGGTCGACGATCTGCATATCAAGCGTTGTTCGAGCGAGCAGGTGTAGCAATGGTTGACACCCCTGCCGAGTTGATTGAAACTCTAAAATTACTTGATCAAGATGGTGCGCTAACGGGCAACAAACTAGTTTCACTTTCATGCTCGGGCGGCGAGGCTTCACTTGTTGCTGACCTGAGTGAGAAAACTTCTTTGCGCTTTGAACAGTTCGAAAAACAACATCACGAGCGAATTAGTTCAACACTCACCGAACTCGTCACAGTCGGCAATCCATTTGATTATCACACTTTCATGTGGGGAGATCGAACAGCGACCGCTAAAACATTTACTGCCGTGATGTCAGGTCCTCAAGATGCAACGCTGCTGATTCTTGATACACCTCCCCGTGCTGATCAGAACTCACAAACATGGGTGACGGCTGCGCAATCGCTAGGTGATGCAGTGACTGCAACTAAATCACGCGGAGTGATTGTTGCAACTCTGCCCGAGTGCGTGACAACCGAAGTCCGCATTGCCGCCCAAGCAGCCAATGTCGTAGTGCTACAAGGATTGCACGAAGCACTTGTTGCTCTTGATGCAGCAGCCTGGCTGGGCACGAACACTTCTCAAGAGCCGCCGGCACCAGTCGATACCGCACACAAAACGAGACTTCTGGATGAAGCTGATGCGAAGTCGCTACTACGAAAATCTGGTGTAAATGTTCCGCAGGGCAGGAAGTGTGTCCGAAATGAAGTTTTGACAACAGCAAATGAAATCGGATACCCGATCACCCTCAAAGGATTAGGTCTAGCCCATAAGAGTGAATCTGGTGCTGTACAAGTGGGAATCAAAGACAAACATCAATTAACACTCGCCTTAGATGCAATGCCAAACACACTCACAGAGTTTTTGATCGAAGAGACAGTCATTGACGTGATCGCCGAGATTCTTGTAGGAGTCCGTCGAGACCCACCTGTTGGCTGGCTCATCACTCTTGGCGCAGGTGGTATTTATACCGAACTTTGGCAAGACACTCAATTTCTCTTGGCACCGACTACCGAATCACAAATACATCAGGCGCTTAAAAAACTGAGAATCGCACCACTGCTAACAGGCTTTCGCGGAAAACCACCAGCGAACTTAAACGCATTAGTGGATTTGGTGCAATCTGTCGTCAAACTCGCGATGATTAACAACTTGGTTGAGATTGAATTGAATCCAGTGCTAGTTACACCTAATACGGTTGTTGCCGTTGATGCTTTAGTGATTGCCGAACAACAATGACGATTGATACAAACCGTAATGGCCAAATTTTGGAGGTCACTATTGATCGACCAAAAGCGAATGCAATTGATGCACCGACAAGCCGCGAATTGAGTTTGATTTTCGAATCATTCATGCTCGACAGTCAACTACGCGTAGCGATTTTGACTGGTGCTGGTAATAAGTTTTTTTCAGCCGGGTGGGACCTCAACGCGGCCAGTGAAGGTGAAGCATTTGAATCTGACTATGGTCTTGGCGGATTCGGTGGCATCTGTGAACTCAGCTTTCGCCCGAAACCAATTATTGCTGCAGTCAACGGCATGGCTGTTGGCGGTGGATTCGAGATTGCGCTTGCTGCTGACTTAATCGTCGCGGCAGAACATGCAACCTTCTTTTTGCCTGAGGCGACACTCGGACTAATCGCTGATAATGCCACTATTAGTTTGCCTAAAACATTGCCGGCAAATCTCGCTCGCGAAATGCTTATCGCCGGGCGAAGAATGACTGCCGCTGAGGCACAATCGTGGGGAATTGTTAATGAAGTCACGACTAGTGATCAACTTTTGCCAGTAGCCCGGCTACTCGCAGAAAAGATTTGCGACTCAGCGCCACTTAGTGTTGCGGCAGTTCTTGAATTAATTCGCACATTGGAGAATGTCTCAAATGCAGATGCAATGTCGGTTCTGCGAAATAACAAGGCTTACCAAACTGCAATTAATTCGAAAGACGCCAAAGAAGGCACGACTGCCCACGGCGAGAAACGCAAACCGAATTGGCAAGGCCGCTAACTATTTGAGACGCACTCGTGAAGTGCTTCAAGCAAACGAGTGGCTCGATCATCACGGTTTTCAGGTATGAATTCACCCATCACATAAGAAAAACTAGTTTGCAAACTTGGCCAAGCACCATGCGTTGATCCACCTGCGCCAGTATGACCGAAAGCATCACTCGGCTTACCCAAGCAAGATGGGTTTGGATTAAGTTCGAAGCCGACACCAAAGCGTAAGAACCGACCACTCAGTTGATCATCGCCCTGAGATCGCTGTTGACGCGCCAAAATAATCGTCTCAGGTTTCAGTATCCGCACTCCGTCAAGTTCTCCGCCGTTGGCGAGCATCGCATATAGTCGCGACATCGCAAATGCACTTGCCACCCCTCCGCCACCAGGTAATTCAATTTTCGCAAAATCCGCAGTACCACGTTCTGCAGGAATCATTCCGTAAACAAATTTAAGTCTTGGGTCTGCGACCGAACCAGGAAGAAACGCCGAGTAACTATAATCGGCCGATCTTGTCGTATCTGCAATTCGTGCGATCGCCTCTTGCGGTGCACCAATATGCAAATCGAGTTGTAATGGGTTCGCAATTTCATCTCTGACAAATTTTCCGATGCTTCTTCCGTCGACGCGACGCACCAATTCTCCAGCAATCCAACCAAAAGTCATTGCATGGTACGACGGTGAACCGATTGCCACAAACGGCAGCTGTTGTGCGACGAGTTGGGCCATATGAATAGAGTCAGCCAAATCGTCAATCGAAACACTTCTTTCAAGACCAGGAACTCCTGCCAAATGTGCAAGCGAATCGCCAATTGAAACCTTTCCTTTGCCTCCAACCGCAAACTCTGGCCATATTGTTTCAATAGCTGCATCAATGTCGAGCAGTCCTCGCTCAACGCAAATCATCACTGCGACAGCACAAATACCTTTTGTTCCTGAGGCAATCACGCATAATGTGTCATCGGCCCAAGGGGTTGAATCTGATTTCGCTCCACCCCACAGATCGACAACAACTCGACCGTTTACATTCGCAGCGAAACTTGCTCCGGACAAATTTGAATTATGTATTGACTTAAAAACTTCACCAACGTTCTCAAACCCTGGTGCGACAAAAATTGACCGTGTCATTAAATAATTATTTACTCGTCACTTGCTAGAGCGCGCGATACTTGGCGTAGCACTAATTAATCGCTGTGTATATTCTTGCACTGGGTGACCAATCACAGTGGCGGTATCACCAAATTCAACGACTTTACCATCGGACATCACCGCAACTTCATCGGCAATACTCCTAACGAGAGGCAAATTGTGAGTAATGAACAAAATCGCCAAACCAAGATCGCGTTGCAAGGTCGCCAATAGATCGACAACAGCAGCTTGCACCAGCACATCGAGGGCACTTGTGATTTCATCGCAGACCAAAACATCTGGTCGGCTAATAAGCGCCCGGGCAATCGCAACTCTTTGACGCTCACCGCCAGACAATTGATCCGGAAATTTATCGGAGTACGCAGAAGGTAACGAAACTTTCTCTAGTACTTCGTTCAACTCTTTCTTGACTGTTGATCCAGTTGAACCAGAAATAATTAACGGCCTGATTATTGAGTCTCCGACGGTTCGACGCGGGTTTAATGAGCCATACGGATTTTGAAATATATATTGGATTCCCAATCGCTGTTCTATACGTCGTTGTCGTGACCCACGATTAAGTTTTTCGTTATTCAGAAATATTTCACCACTCCACTCGGTGTGCAGACCACCAATACATCGAGCAACTGTTGTTTTACCAGAACCTGACTCACCGACGAGCGCCAAACATTGTCCGCGACCGAGAATCAACGAAATTTCCTCAACGACTGACTGACCACCGTAACCAGCACTAATATTTCTTAACTCAAGCACAGTATTTGACGATGCTTTTTTAACTAGCTTGATTGATTCTGGTTTCGCAGAAGTCTCGCTTTTTCTAATATTTATACAACGGGCAAAATGACTTTGGCTGATTGAAACAGACTGTGGAAATTGACCAAGGCAATCATCTGTGACTGATTCGCACCGCACAGAAAACGCGCAACCATTTGGACGCTTGCCTGGCGATGGGGCACGACCCGCGAGTCCGACAATCTGCTGTTCACCAGCGATATCTGGCGCAGCAGCAACCAAATGTCGTGTATAGGGATGTGAAGGATTATTGAAAATATCGTAGGCGGAACCTTGCTCAATTATTCGACCTGCGTACATCACAGCGACATCATCTGCCAATTCGCTGACAACGGCGAGGTCGTGTGTGATGTATAGCGCGGCAACACCATGCTGGCTTGATAGATTACGGATCGTCTTTAAGACATGCTCTTGAGTTGAAACATCTAAACCTGTAGTCGGCTCATCCAGCACGATTACGGCAGGTCTGCAGGCAAAGGCCATTGCCAGCACAACACGTTGTTGCTGTCCGCCCGATAACTGATGCGGGTAGCGCTCAAGGTACTCATCATCGGATGGTAGCAATACTTCAGCCATCATCTCGCGCACACGAACTCTGCGAGCTTGGTCTGATCCACCGAAATTATGAGTCTCAAGTACTTCTAATATCTGAACACCAATTCGTAATGCAGGATTCAAAGAAGATGTCGGATCTTGAGGCACGTATGAAACAAGTGATCCACGAATTTCGCGTTTAGAACCTTCGTCCAAATTGAGCACATCGGTATCGTCACAATAAATCTCGCCCTGAACTATTTCAACGCCTCGTCTTGCATGACCAAGCACTGCTAGACCAACAGTTGTTTTACCCGATCCAGATTCGCCAACCAGTCCTGTGACTCGACCCTTTTGAATCTTAAGATCAATTTCATCGACGATGTCATTTCCGGTGGCAGATACATTGACTCGGAGATTTAATATAGATAAACCGCTGGTCACTGCTCCACACTTTCTTTACCGCGATCAATTCCTGCAGAAACTCGAGCAAGCCCGTCACCAAATAGCCCAGTGCCGATCGTCAAGACCGCAATTGCAATAACAGGTAGAACTGCTCCCCACGGCTGAATCACAATCACCGTACTGTTCTCTTGAATCATCGTGCCCCAATTCGCCGCACTCGGATCAGGCGCAAAACCGAGAAACGCTAATGACGCAATCGTCGCAATCGAATATGTAAAACGCAGGTTCGCCTCTACCAGCAGTGGACCAGTGACGTTAGGTAGAACTTCGAAGAATAAAATTCTGAATCGTGATTCGCCTAGTGCAATCGCTGCATTTACAAAATCACGCTCAACAACGGAGAGCGCCGCACCTCTAATAACACGACCAACACGCGGCGTCGTCGACAACCCGACTGACAAAATGGTGAGCCACGGACTTGCGTCAAACATCGAGACTAGAAGCAAAGCCAAGAGAATTTGAGGAAAGGACAAAATTACATCAAAGATACGCATTATCAACTCATCGGTTTTGCCTTTAGATAGTGCTGCGAGAAGTCCAAGACTTATGCCAGCAATCAACCCGAGGGTTGTCGCCCCAAGAGATAACAACAAAATTGATCTTCCACCAATCAAAAATCGCGACCACACATCTTGGCCTAAGTAATCGGTACCGAATAGCGCTCCAGGGATGTTGAGAGAATTTGGCATGTCAATAAATTCAGTTTGTGTATGCGGTGCAAAAAATGGACCGACGATCGCCATTAGTCCAACACCAATCAAAATACTCAAACCGATTTTTGTGCGACGTAGCTTCAGGGCCTTACGAACGAGCCCAACAGGACGGTCGCTAGATGTTGCGATCATTTGATCACTCATTTAAGCGAGGTTCGCAATCTAGGTGTTGCCAGAACAGTTGCCACATCTGCGACCAAATTCATTAATACATACACTCCAGCAATCATTAGTGCTAGGAATTGAATCACAGGGAGGTCTCTAGCGCGAACAGAATCTGCTAACGCACTGCCGATTCCGGGATAATTAAATAGTCGTTCGACAATTACTGTACCGCCTGCTAAATATGCGAGGTTGAGCGCAATCACTTGAAACACCGGGCCGAGCGCATTGGGCAATGCATGTCTTATCAGGACAACGCGCTCAGACATGCCTTTAAGTCGTGCCATCTCGACGTAATCACTCTCAAGAATTTCAACCATTGACGCTCTCATTGTTCGCGAGACATACGGAGTTACTGCTAACACGAGTGTGAGTATTGGCAATACAACTCCAGATGGATCTGACCACGGTGCCGCACCTGCGTCAATCAGAGTGATCGCTGGTAGCACATGAAAAATCGAAGTTGAGAAAAATAAAATCAATGCCGTGCCCATCACAAACTCGGGGATCGCAGCCAGAATCAATGAAGTTGTCGATGAGATCGTGTCAAACTTTCGATCTCGACGAAGCGCAGAAAATGCTCCAATCGCAACCGATAGCGGGACCGATAAGAACGCGCCAACGACCATCAGAAATAAAGAATTTCCGACGCGCGGAGCAATGTATTCGCTGATTTGCATCTGAGTCACAAAAGATTTGCCGAAGTCGCCGTGCAATATCCCTATTAGCCAATCGCTGAACTGTGTTACAGCGGGACGATATAAGCCGAGCTCTTGGCGCAATGCGTCCAAACTTTCGGGCGTTGTTTCTCTTCCAAGGATTGCTTGTGCTGGATCCGACGGAAACGCCTGAGTGACCAAAAAAATTAACAGTGATACGGCAAACAGAGTCACAACGCCTAGTCCAAGACGACGAGATATGAACTTGATAATCGGCATGACGCTTAATTTATATTTTAGAGCGGTGCGCTTTGGCGCATAGGCCAACGCGCACCATTCTTTAAATAATTTCTATGCCAACCACAGATTCTTGAAGTGCATTCCGTAGTAGTCGAGCGGCAACGCTGCATTGCGCTTATTCACGCCTTGCAACTTCTTCGTATACGAATCCGAAGCATTAACAAAGTAAGGAATGATGTATCCACCCCGTTCGTGCTCTTCTTTTTGCATTCGCTTAACGATTGCGGCACGTCGATTTGGACCCACTTCAGCAAGTGCGGCATAATAATTCGCTTTGGCTTGACTGCCTGGTTCTGGGAAGTGTGTCTCTGGATACGAGAACACCATTCCTGAGAATTGCGGGAAGTATGGCTTCGGGTTGTAATAAGTCATGAACGCATTCACACCCTTGGCCATATACGTGGTATCCCAATAACCAACTGCAACAGTTGTCGCTGTGGCCTTGACCACTCCACCAGATGCGGTGTTCACTTGTTCAACGAACGCCTTTGCTAAACCGCTAAGAGCCGCGTCATCATCAGGGGCCTTTAGGTCAAACACAACAGGGTTAGATTTCGAAAAGCCAACCGCGCTTAAAAGTTTGAGTGCACCCTTGATGTCTTGCTCTTGCATTGGGTAACCATTGGCGTTGTAATTTGGATCTGCCGGACTGTAATCGTCATTAGACAAACGACCGTTGTTTGACAAAACTTGCTTGAGCAATTTCTTTCGGTCAATCAGCATTTTCATCGCTTGACGAGTACGAACATCCTTAAACGGATCCATATCAATTACTAGGCAGATTGGAGTAATTTTTCCAGCCGAATTCGAGTACACATCAAGTTTCTTATCCTTCTTCAGTGTCGGCAACATTGCAAGCGGCACATTGATTGCCACATCAATCTGGCCACCTTGAAGCGCATTTGTTAATGCTGTTGTATCAGAGAATGAAAGGATTCGAACTTCATCTAAGTGCGGCTTGCCCTTGTCCCAATAATTGGCATGACGAACATGAGTGCTCTCTACGCCTGGTGTAAAACTCTTCAACTTGTAAGGCCCAGTGCCAACCTGAGTTTTATTAATCCCGAAGTTCTCATACCCAACAGGCACCATCGTGGCTGTATAAGTAGCTAGTGTCACTCGAAAATCTGAGTTTGCTTGAAGCAAAGTAAGTTTTACGGTGCGATCATCAACTTTTGAAACACCAGCAGGATTAAGGAACGGACGCAATGACTTTGAGTGAACCGCTTTTGGATCGCTCATTCGTTGCCACGAATAGACCAGGTCGTCTCCGTTCAATGTCTTTCCGTCGTGGAACTCGATCCCCTTCTTAACGCGAATTATCCAATTAACTCCATCGGTGGTTGTCACTTCTTCTGCGAGACCGTCTGCGTAAGTCGGCTGAAAACTTTCGTCGTAGGTCATTAAAGTTTCAAATCCAACGTTCAGTCGAACAATGTCTGGGATCGAAACTATCCAATGAGCATCTAGTCGGTCTTTGATGTCACCAACGACACCAACGCGTAACGAGCCACCCTTTTTTATCGCTGGCATGCGATCCATTGCATTCAGCGGCGACGCACCAATGGTTGAAACCACGCCGCCCATAATTGCTAAAGCTCCTGCGCCACGCAATAAATCACGACGCGAGACCTCGCCTAACTTGATATTCCCTTGGTTATCAAAAATTTCCATAAACCCCCATTTGCGAGTCGCCCCCATTGACAACTACTAGACGAAACATAACACGCTTTTGGGCGACGAATTTCAAGATTCGCCATTGGAGTATCCTCACAACATGGCAGGTGATTCAGATTCGGATACACCAGATTCAATAGATCTCGCTGACGCTTACGCAGTAAAGACTCCAGAAGATAGCCGACGCCTCTATCGGCAATGGGCAAACACCTATAACGAGACATTTATTGAAGCAAATAGCTATATCTACCCTCGTGCAGTCGCCGAATTATTTGCCGAGCATGTACCACAGTCAATCTCTCTAAAGATTGTTGATGTGGGCTGTGGTACCGGCGCCGTTGGGAGTATTCTTTCGAGCCTTCGCCCTGAATGCGCGATTGATGGCTACGACATTTCGCCTGAAATGCTGACACAAGCTTCGCTATTGAAACGCCCCGACCACTCTGCTGTTTATCGAAACCTAGTTGAAGTTGACTTGACGGACCAATTACCAGTGCAGAAATTTGATGCAATGACAAGTTCCGGAACTTTCACTCATGGTCATCTCGGTCCTGAGACTTTTCTGGCACTAATTGATCTCGTTGTTCAAGACGGCTGGTTCGTGATCGGGGTTAATGCCGAACATTTTGAATCTCGTGGGTTTGCTAGTGCAATTGATGGTGCTGTTTTGGCAGACCGAATCACCGTGCCACTTATTGAGATAGTAGATGTTTACGCTCCCGGTAGTCCACACCACGGCGACCAGGCAAAAGTCTGTATCTTTTGCCGCAAAACTTAAATTAGCTTTGGGGCAAATTTGGCGTTACCAAATTAGGAGTCAAACCTAGACCCCACCTTGACAGAGCACCAAAGCCACTACACAAATAACAATTACACAAAGTGACTTGCCTTGAGATTAGTAGGTGGTTTCAACTAATCTATTCAAATGCGCGATTACACAGTTGGAGGTCCAAGTGCGCTTACTGCGGCACAAAATGGACTTGTTGATGCAGATTGTTATAAGCCAAAAATTGATCGCGAACTAATGAAGCAGTTAATGGCTCGCACCAACGGTCTCGCCGCGGTGCACATCGCAAGTTGGTTTATCGCACTTGGATTATTCGGCTGGCTTGCACACATTAGTTGGGGCACTTGGTGGGCAGTCCCAAGTTTTGCGATTTATGGAGTGCTCTACGGTTCTATGAGTGATTCTCGATGGCACGAGACTGGGCATCGCACTGCTTTTCGTAGTAAACGGATGAATGATGCCATTTATTACATTGCGAGTTTTATGATTTTTCGTGAGCCCGAAACTTGGCGTTGGAGTCATGCTCGACATCACTCCGACACGATTATTGTTGGTCGGGACGCCGAGATCGCCTTCAAACGAAATGTCCCGATCTATAAATACGTGCTTGAGTTATTTGGGATCACAGCAGTACCAAACGAATTCAAGCAATGGATTCAAAATGCGTCCGGAAAAATTACTGACAATCAAAAAGATTTTCAGCCACCTGAGACTTTTCGTATTTCAATTTGGTCTTCGCGAATTTACATTTCGATCCTGGCGTTAACAGTTCTGACGAGCGTATTGATAAGAAGTTTGCAGCCACTGATGTTTATCGGATTGCCAAGTTTCTATGGACATTGGCTTGTTGTAACTTTAGGGATCACACAACATGCCGGACTTGCTGAGGATGTCACAGATCACCGACTGAACACACGAACCGTTTATATGAGTCCGCTGACTCGTTGGATTTATTGGAACATGAATTATCACGTTGAGCACCATATTTATCCTTCAGTTCCATTTCATTCGTTGAAGAAACTGCACTTGGCGATCAAAGATCAACTTCCAACTCCATATCCAAGTCTTTACAGAGCGCTACGTGAAGTGATTCCAACAATGCGCCGTCAAGCGTCCGATAGTGATTTTTTTATTAAGCGCAATATCCCACAAAGCGTCAATTAGTTCAGCAACACGTATGGCTGAAGAATGGATAGTTGCCTGCGACGAAACATCAGTGGCGAAAGATGATGTCGTGCGATTTGATCATCTTGGTGCGACATACGCAGTTGTGCGAATGAGTGACGGCGTGTGCAATGTCATGGATGGATTGTGCACCCATGGCAAAGCACACCTTGCTGAAGGTTTTGTTGACGGAGCAACTATTGAATGCCCTAAGCACAACGGGCGCTTCAATGTTTTGACTGGCGAGGCAACTGCAACCCCTGCGCGAGTTGCGACCCGGGTGTATCAAACTCGGATTAATAATTCAAAAATTGAATTTCTAAAAGTCAACTAATTCAATTTGAGTCTCGACCAGTGCCGAGTTGATATCCAGGGCGTCCCGCTTTTGACCACTCTCCCACGAATTCAAAGAATTTTTCACCAAATGGATCAACGTCTCTAAGTGGCATATTGCCACGGCGAATTGTCCAATCAAACGGCGCAAGATCTTCTGCCAACTGCAGATGCTTTTCAACTCCAGCAGCATCGCCTTGACTGTTACGCTCGCGCAGCGCTACTGCGATTCGTCTATGCAATCTTGCAAATTGTAGTTCTTGCGTAGGCGCTAGTTGAAACTGTCGCACCTGGTCATCGTCTAAGTCTCTTTTTTCATGGCGAACCCACGACCGCAACAAATTATGGTGTACTTCAGAATCAACGTGCGAAAAAGACCGAAACAAATCACTGCCGGGAGTCCCATCAGCAGATCGAACTATTTTGTCATTCTCGTCAATCCAGATTACCGCTGGCACATTGACAAAGCCATAAAGGTCGGCAACGACATGGAACTTGTCGATTAATACCGGGATCGTCAGGGGCTCTTTATTGGCCCACTCACGAACCGCATTCTCATCAGCATCAAGTGCAACCGCGATAACTGTAAAGCCAGTGTCCTGCAATTCGTTAGCGAGTTGCTGCCAGACCGGCAGCTCGTAACGACAGCCTCACCACGATGACCAAGCAAGTAGCAGTCTCTTGCGTCGATTGAAATCAGTAAACGAAACTTGCTTTCCATGAATATCGGGGAGCGTGAAGTTCGGGGCGTCCAGCGACTTCATTAACCCTGCTCGACTGGGCGCCTGTTCACCGAATGCGGCAACTCGGTATTGACTATCAACAACAATATTTTGATTCACTATTCTCGAGAACTCTATGAGATCAATACTCATACCATCGCTAAGCAGTTGCGAATTGATCACTGGCACACAAACTGCGCCTTTACAAAGACCTTCTGGCTTAAGACTCCAACCACTCAGTGTTTCAAAATCAGTTTTATCCACGGAGAACTGGCCAAATTTAGTTGAAAGATCAACTTGGATGAGAACCCCATCAAGATTAACTATTAACGCATCAATCATCACCAAACTTTAGCACTTACCTTTCGCCACACCATGCTTGGACGCCAGTCACTTCTAATGTGATCAGTATTTGTTAAAATATTCAAGTGGTTGATTCAGCAAAGGACGAAGTTCTAATCAGACCAATCTCTAAAAGTATGAATGTATTGTCGGCTTTTATAGTTGCTTTGATTGGTGCGATTCCATGGGTTCTATTCGCTTCATTAATTAATCTGGCAGTTCTTGCGCCATTAAGCCTGTTTATCGTGTACCTAATTTGTGATAAATACGATTTTAAGTATTCGTTATTTTTGATACCACTGGGACTAATTGCCTATGGCTCTTTATTAATCAAACGCGGCGCTATTCCAGAAGGATCACCCAACTATCGATTCTTAATTCGTCTGGCGATTGTTTCGCTTCTGCCGTTTATATACCTCGTTACAAGAAATCAAAAAGTACGAAAAATTGTCGCTGTTAATGCTCTTGTATTTATTATTGGAGTATTCGTCATAGAGGGCACCTTGCGTGTTATCTCTCCGAAGAAAATTGAGAAAGACAAGTGGTCCGAGCTTTTGTCCAAATTTGCCGAAGCCCCAAAACCTGAAGTTGACCCAGTCATCTCAGAAATAGCATATGGTCGCGTGACAACAGATAGCCCGGAAATTTATGACCACCGAATCTTTTTTTATGGAGGTTCAACTACATTCGGCAGAGAAGTCTCAGACAAGGACACTTACCCATCACAAACTCAACGAATGTTTAATTCGGCTGGTGAAAAAGTTGTCGTCGAAAATCGAGGCGTTATCGGCGCCGCGGCAGTTCATCTGATACCTGGTCTATTGGCCGAACTTGGCGACGATCAAATGACTGCGGGTCCGAACAAGGGCCATATCCGACAACGAATCAACAACGGCGACATCGTGGTCTTTTATATAGGTGTGAACGAGGCCAAAAATGCGATCTTTTACAGAAACCCAATAGCTCGACTCTCAGAAAGGTTCACTTATTTTGAGAACACATCAAATTGGATTTTCAAGAACACAAACCTTGGCTACCTTCTTAATAATTTATTAGGAGTTGGGCAATTCTCAATTGACGAAAATTCGTTGTCGCAAACCCATGATGCACTCAATCAAATGAACGATTATGTGTCGGCGCGCGGTGGTATTTTTCTTCCGGTGCTTCAAGTTAATTCTCTTACACGCTCCGATCCTCTTGCTTACGAAATTGCAATACGAGAGTCAATGAACAACTTCCCAGATGCGATAGAGATCGTTTACCCAAGGTTGGCTGAGATGATTCTGTCATTTGAACATTCGGCAGACGCCAGGAACATTTTCGACAATCTCGCAACTTCGCCATTCTTTGATTGGTGCCACACCGACAAACTTGGCAACCAAAAAATCGCCGAATTAATGTATAAATTGATTCAACAGATTACCACTAATCCAAATTGATCTTTGATTACGCAAACTGGAAAGAATAGCTAAGAAAGTGAACATTATCAATCGATAATTTTTAAAACAATGTCTGCAATTCTACTTAGCTACCCTCATTGCATTCATCCCGCAACAACCACTAGAAGCGGTACCAACGCACTGCTTTAATAACGTGCGTCCAACACAGAAAATCGAAGTCGAAATACATTTCCTGTATTTGTCATACCGATTGGCAATGTCAACATATCGTGAGGTGCACTAATCCAAGTCATTAAACGAACCAGCAGCGTTAAAACTGTCAAATATAAATTTCGCCGAAATTCGATTGCCTTCAGTGTTCAAATGTACCCAGTCAGCGAAAACCTCCTGATCTGATTGCGTAAAGATTTCTGAAGCATCAGCGCCATTAAAACGGTCAAGAAGTCCTTTGAACCTTGGGTAGTTTCCGTCTAACAAAATCTTCGTAATCCGCCCCTTGTCTTTGCTCAAAAAAATTTCATACATGGCTTCTTCCCGTGGGCTTCTGACTAATTTCGTTAGCAAATTGGGCTGCAAAATAACTTTGTATCTAAAACCTCTTATCTGCGACAGTTTCTTAAGTTCGCCCAAACTTCTTCTTGTTTCCAAAAACGCATAAATCTGAAAGAATGGTTGAAGAAAAAACAAATCGAAACACTTCGATAACAGTGCAAAGACGGAGAGAAACTGAGACGAAAATTTTAAGCCTTGAGAGATAACAAAGAATATTCTTGGGAACCAATGGGGATTAGTTTTTCCTTCCAACAATTTCCAACCCAGCTCATTAACTCCAAACCAAAAAAGTACCAAATCTCCTTTTCGCAAATCGCAGAGTTTTAGATATATGACTCGGTTTTCTAAAGTTGAGCCATGTCGACCAAAGTTAACTACAGCGGTAGAAAATTTATGATGGTTAATCTCAGCTTGTATCTGAGAACACAAAGTAAATTTATCAGAAACTTCGCCACAGAATACGGTAGAACCTCCGAAAATAAAAAATCTTTGCTTATTCGCTTTTGGAGCATCTGCAGTTACGCGCAATCCACCAACCACATTTAAGAACTCGCCATTAAAATCTGGCATATGTTGTGAATTTTCACTCTTTAAGGCATTCGCCCAATTCCCGTATTGGGCAACACAAAGCTTCACGTGTTCGTCGTATTCAGCTGCTAATTTTTTTAGCTCATCTTGGCTCATGTTGGGATCAATATTTGAAAGATCTAAATTTGACCATTTTTGAGATAAGCGGTTTTTGGTTTGATTGGTCTTAGTGATTAAACGATTATTGTTTAATCGAAGACAAATTTCTAAAAAGACGAAAACACCGCTTAGGAACACCCAAAAAAGAAGGGGAAATCGCATAACTCTAAGAATTGGTTTTAAAATAGAGGATAATTAAAGGGATCAAAGTCATCATCCTGAGTTTTGGTATGCTTAATTTTCTTCAGTAATTTTTTTAAAAATAAAGTCAGATTTTTGAATACAGCTTTGGAACCCACAAGTCTCTAGGATACCTGTAACAGTATTAACTATTGATTCAAACGTAAATCAAAATATAGTTTCGACTAACCAGTCTGGTGGTATGTGTTATGGCTCGAATACTGATAACAGGAGCGGGCTCGGGTTTTGGTAAGGGCGTCGCAATTGCACTCGCAAATCGTGGTCACAAAGTAATTGCGACTACCGAGACCACCGAGCAGGCAGATGCTTTACACAACAAGGCGCCACAATTACAAGTTGAGAAGCTTGATATCACTTCTATTGCTGATGTCGAAAAAGCTGGAAGATTTGAAGTCGATGTGCTTATCAACAATGCGGGCGCCGGACAGACTGGACCTTTAGCCGATGTCCCGATGGAGCGTGTGAGACAGCTGTTTGAAGTTAATGTTTTTGGCACATTGGCAATTACACAGGCGATACTCCCGAAGATGGCGGCACGAGGTAATGGGAGAATCATTATTGTTTCTTCTATCGCTGGAGTTTTGGCTGGCCCTTCCTTTGGTCCGTATTCAATGACAAAACATTCGCTTGAGGCCATGGGCAAAACGTTGCGCGCCGAACTCGCACCGAGTGGCATTGACGTGACCCTGATCAATCCTGGCCCCTACAACACTGGTTTCAATGACCGTATGGCTGCTTCGATGTGGGAGTGGTTTGGTGACGACGCAATCAGTGCTCCCGCAACTGATTTACTTCGGGCAATGGGTTCAATGGTCACCACAAACCAGATGGATCCAATTGATGTTGTGAACAGACTCGTTGAACTTGTTGAGGCTGAGACTACAACCGAAAACAATTTCATGCCACCAGAAATTCGCGACCTCGTCAAGGCACAAATCAACGCGAACTAGATCTACCAGTCCCCCATCATTTCTTCTAACCGTTCAACATATTGATACGGAGTAAGTTCAAGAATGCTCATTCCATAAGGTTCTATCTCAAATAATCCCGCCTTATACAGATTCTGCGCAAAACAAAAATTTGACACGGGATCATGCGCCGAGAACTGGTTCACCGTCCAAAACTTCCGCATGTAGTCTTTCTGCCCGACCAAAAACCAGTCCCCAAGCATCCATCCATCACGCTGATAAAACTTCATAATGTTCTCGTCATACATTTCAATTTTGGTATAAAAATCGTATCCGTAAATTTTCAAAGAAATTGGTTTTCCCAGAATTGCAATTCTTAACAATCGCATACCGGAGACTGCAGTTGACCGATATGTGGGGAGCTCAAATTTCGGGTTGAGAACTGGAACATCTCGAATAGTCGGTGGACTTATAACGCTTTCTGTCGTAGTTATTATCAATTTTATAAAGTCAAGAAACTTCTTAGTCTGACTTTCCGAAGAAACAATAGCGATTGGGCTTATTGAGTTGTACTGTGCTACATCGCAGCGAGTCCCGTGGAACTTTGGGTCAGGCAAATTCTCTGTACCAACGAACTTTGGTCTCATCACCACGTCTGCTGAATCAATCTCCACACCGAATTCACCTGTTGGGAGCCCTAATCCAACAATCGCAACAGTCTTACCGCAAACTAAATTGTCAAAAACTCTTAACGCTTCATTATTCATGGTTTTTGAATATTGAAAGGTTCGCTGGATGGAGCACTGCATCATTGATAGATACTCACCGAACTCAGAAATACGATCAGTAGAGATTCTCGAAGTACTGTGCCTGATAGCGGCATCAGCTTCGTAAAAATTGCAGCGCTCTAGGTGAGCTTCGATACCGCGTTGCAATGTGGTGGCGCTTGCGTCTGATGCGAGAGATTCGGAGATTGAAAGATCGAGCGAATTTTCGCGAGCGACCCAGGCCGCGCGAAAGTAGCCGAGGCTAAATAGCCCTCGAGACAGTTGATACCAATTTGACGCATCAAAGATTTCGACTGGAACTTCTTTGGTTGCCGAAAGTATTGAATTTGAGAGTGAATTACGCGTAGTGGGATCTTTTAAAGTACCCGCTAAGGCCGACCGCAGCAATGAGACATACGATTGTGGTAAACGGGCCCCAAGAAGCCGAAGAGCAATCATTAGTAACCGCTGTGCTTGGTGGATCTTGTCGGCACCGTACGATCGGTTGCTGAGTTGAAAAAACTTGATCGACTCACGGGCGGCTTTGTAATCGGTCTTAACGAAATACTTACGCAAGACCCAGACAACAAACCATCCTGGCGAATACGACAACAATAACCTCTTGACTAGTGCGACTCCACGGTCGTCAGGATTTTTGGAATATTTCCTCTTTAACTTTTTCAATGCCCTAGTGTCAGGTTTCACAACACGAGTTTAATAGAGATGGTTACTTAACTACTTCAATCTCTCAATGCTGAGATAAGAAAACAGCCAAGATGCTATTATCTACGTGATGTCAAATGCCTTAGGTCTCGAGAAAGACGCTCAACCGACAGGTGGGAGCGACCGAAGTTTTGGCGTCATGTTCGCCATAATCTTCGCGCTACTAACGATCGTATTTCGCCTGCGAGACGCACCAGAAGCGCAGCAACTGGTATTCGGTCTACTGAGTGCAGCAACATTTTTAATTACTTTTACCAAGCCCTCGAGTTTGGCACCGTTCAACCGCTGGTGGATGAAATTCAGCCTGCTTTTGGCCCGAATTATCAGTCCAATAGTTCTGGGCGTTCTATTCTTTGTGCTGATCTCTCCGCTCGCAACCGTATTGCGACTTTTTGGTCGTGACGAATTGAAGCTGAAAAATCAAGGCAAGTCAACTCACTGGCACGATAGAAACTCAAGTGGATATTCACTTGAGTCGTTCAGAAATCAATATTAAGGAGAATCATAAATGTTCCTCAAAGAGTTCTTAAAGTTTCTCAAGCATAATAAGAAGTTGTGGCTAGCACCTGTGCTCTTTGTGTTGATCATCATTGGCGGGCTATTGCTCCTTGCACAATCTTCACCACTTGCGCCATTCATTTACGTTCTGTTTTAAATGACTGCAATTTTAGGAATTTCGGGCTACTACCACGACTCGGCTGCTTGCTTAGTCGTTGATGGAGAAATTCGTTCGGCCGTTCAAGAGGAGCGATTTTCAAGGATAAGACATGATGCTGCTTTCCCCCACAACGCGGTTGAATATTGCGTGAAGTCTTCTGGTTTTACACCCGACCAAATAGATCATGTCGTGTTCTACGACAAACCATTTTTGAAATTTGACAGGATTCTCGAAACGTATTTGGCATTCGCTCCGAGAGGGTTCTCATCGTTTTCGAAATCCCTACCAGTTTGGCTCAAAGAAAAACTATTTCAAAAGTCTGTACTTGCAAAAGCTCTCGAACCGACTTTTGGCGACCTGGGTGACCGGCTTTTATTCTCAGAACACCATCTAAGTCATGCTGCAAGCGCCTTCTTCCCGTCGCCATTCAAAGAAGCAGCGGTGCTCACTATGGATGGTGTCGGCGAATGGGTAACTACATCAACTGGTATGGGTCGCGAAAACACATTAGAAACTTTGCAAGAAATATTGTTTCCGCACTCGCTCGGGCTGCTTTACTCTGCGTTTACCTACTACACCGGATTCAAAGTTAATTCGGGCGAATATAAAGTCATGGGTCTTGCTCCATACGGTGAACCAAAGTACGCAAGTATCATCCGCGACAATTTAATTAATATCAGTGATGACGGTTCATTTTCTTTGAACCTTGAGTATTTCAATTATTGCACTGGCCAGACAATGACAAATTCGAAATTCGGTGATCTTTTCGGTGCGCCAGCCCGAGGGTTCAGCGACGAATTGACTCAACGCGAAATGGATCTCGCCGCATCAGTGCAAAAAGTAGTTGAAGAAGTAGTCCTCAAAATTGCTAAAGATCTGCAAACCAAGACTAAAGCCCGCAACCTTTGTCTTGCTGGCGGAGTCGCTCTCAATTGCGTAGCAAACGGCGTTTTGCACCGCACAAATATATTCGACGAAATATGGATACAACCTGCCGCTGGTGATTCGGGTGGTGCCGTCGGTGCAGCACTTGCGGTTTATCACTTGGGTCTCGGACGCGAACGAAAAGTGAAACCGAGCCAAGACGCGATGCTCGGGTCGTATCTTGGACCAGAATATTCGCAACAGGAAGTTGTCAAACGCTTAACTAACGCTGGTGCTGTGTTCACCGAACTTAGTGAAGCAGAGTTAGTCGCCAGAACCGCGACCGCAATCGCCGATGGAAAGTCAATCGGCTGGCATCAAGGACGTATGGAGTTTGGTCCACGTGCACTTGGTTCCCGTTCAATCTTGGCCGACCCGCGCTCGCCTACTGTACAAAAGCGGTTGAACCTGCAAGTCAAAAAGCGCGAATCATTTCGTCCATTTGCTCCAAGTGTGCTGCGCGAAGATGTTGGCGAGTGGTTCGAATTATCAACTGACAGTCCGTACATGCTTTTAGTTGCAGGTGTAGCAAAGTCTAAATTAAAAGAAAAATCGCTAGACGATAACGGCAAAACTGGTATCGCCCGACTAGAAGTTCAGCGATCAGTAATTCCTGCAGTGACCCATGTTGATAATTCGGCTCGGGTTCATACAGTTGAAAAATCTGTTAATCCGCGCTACCACGCATTGCTTACCGAATTCAAAAAGCAAACTAATTGCCCGGTGCTTGTTAATACATCTTTCAATGTGCGAGGTGAACCGATTGTAGAAACTCCCGAGGATGCATTCAGATGTTTTATGCGAACCGATATTGAGGTTCTGGTAGTCGGAAACTGCTATTTGGTTAAAGATGACCAGCCAAGTCACTTGATTGATAAAACTACGTTTGACCTCGATTGATTTAGAGATTAATTTCAGCTAGATGATAAACAGTTTCGGACAAGATTCTTGCTTGTTGTTGATTGATGTTCAAGTAGGCGTCGATGTACTAAATCATTGGGGTGGACCAACTGGCCGACGAAATAATTTATCCGCCGAATCTAATATGTTGAAACTACTGAGTGATTGGCGCGCAGCGAAACTGCAAGTTGCTTTCACTCGTCATGATTCGCGCGAAGAACATTCACCATTGAAGTTCTCATTGCCAACCGGAGACCAAAAACCTGGCTTTGAGACCAAGGCCGAAGACATCGTTGTAGAAAAAGATGTCAATAGTGGATTCATCGGTACTTCGCTTGAAGTACAACTAAGACGGGCAGAAATTTCACGGCTCGTGATCGTAGGTTTCTTCACAAACTTTTGCGTTGAAACCACAACTCGTATGGCTGGCAACCTCGGCTTTGATACTTATCTAGTTGAAGACTGCTTTGCCACAACAAATCGAGTCGGACCCGACGGCATCGACCGCGACCCAGAACTAGTTCACGCGATGAGTGTTGCAAATTTGCACGGAGAATTTTGCACTGCCATCAATGCACTTCAAGCGGTGGATTTAGTTAAAGCAGATAACTCAATACTCAATCGCTATCAAGGCAACGAGTAAATTAAATCAGTTCTTTTTCTTTTCCTGCTTTTTTAAACGCTTTTCTTTGAGTGACAACTTTGGTGCCTTCTTGCTATTTGCATTACCTTTTTGTTCTTTGTTAGCCATTAGATTCTCCATCTGATTGGTACCCACAAGTGAGTAGTTAACTTGCTAAAACAATAGTCGCAAATGTGGACTAAACGCGGTCAGTCTGTTGGCGACTCGAAAGCGCCTCAAGAATTGCGCTGAGATCAGACGCAGATTTATCGCTCTCAAGTGCTTGCCACACAAAATCGGATTGTGACTGTGGCGCCAAACCCTTAAGCGGTGGGTCACGATCAAGATTTGTTGGAAACGCATATCCCTCGGCGCAGGCTGCAATGCTATTTTGCAACGACTGGCGCGACCAACCAGCAGTTTTTCGTTTCTGCAAAGTCGGATAGATCGCATTCGACATCTGTTGTCGGTTGACAGTTTCAAGAGTCCGACCAAACGCTGATCCGATTTGCATCAAATTCGCCATCCGCTTTATATCTTTAGTCTGATTCGTACCCGCCGCATGAAACACAGCGGGGTTGAAAAATGCTCCATCGCCCTTATGCAAAGGTAATTGCGCATAATTCTCTGCAAAATATTCTCTAATTACCGGGTTACGCCACGCAACATAACCAGAAACCATTTTCTGTGAATGCGGCAAATACATAGTTGGCCC
>CAMAWU010000020.1 GCA_945862025.1 Ferrithrix thermotolerans DSM 19514
TTGAACCCCCACGTCCTTACGAACACTGGCACCTGAAGCCAGCGCGTCTGCCATTTCGCCACTCGCCCGAATGGACTTCTGACGCTAACAGTGATGTCGCGTCAAGGGGCGTAGAATTAATGCATGTTTGCGCGTGCCTACGCCACTTCGATCAGGCCAATTTCCCTCGGTAGGCAACTTATTGGCTTACTTGATGCATCGGCTGATCACCAACCTCTGTCAGGGTCGTATGTGATTCGTATGCAGAGTTCAGACTTGGCGGCTTTTGTTGATGTCAAGGCCCATTTAATTCGCGAACTAGTAATCGCCGCAACTCAACATTGTGAGAAACAAGGCTATGAATACAACGAGCCATTTTCGGTAGTCCTTGAAGATGACGAGGCAATTAAATCTGGCACGTTTCAAATATCGCCACAGTTCACTCCGAAAATCGCTACCCAGCCGGCTGGCTCTGCCAGTGCTAGTGCTACACCGATAGAACAAGTTGCTGAGATTGTTTCAGCACCAGAACCAGCCATCAATGCCACCCTGATTTTATCGACAGGGCAACGAATCAACTTGAGCGGCGAAAATATGAAAATTGGAAGACATGCAACTTGCTCAGTTATTTTTGCTGACAGCAATGTCAGCCGCGAACATGCTCAACTCATAAACAGCATTGATGGCTGGTCAATTGTTGATCTGGGCAGCACTAATGGCACCAAAGTTAACGGCGTCAAAATTGTCAGACAAAAATTACTTATGGCTGGCGACGAACTCGCATTCGGTACTTCTACAGCAAGATTCGAAGTTAGCTGAGGTGCCTACTTATATTCGCTGGGGCGCACTAAGTGATACCGGAAGTTTGCGCGTTCAAAATGAAGATTCAATGCTTGCTCAAGAAGGATTGTTTGTCGTCGCTGACGGTATGGGTGGACATAATGCTGGTGAAGTCGCAAGCGCAATGGCAATTAAAATCCTTAGATCAGCCCAAAATAAAGGCATTGCCGATGCCAAAGACCTCAACTCCGTAATCAAAGAAGTCAATGAACAAATATTTAATGCCGCTACTAACACCGTAGAGCAACGAGGAATGGGCACGACACTTACTGCGCTAGCAATAACTCCGACTAATAAATCAAAATCAGAGAATGACTCTAAATCGGTAACGGTTGCAAATATTGGCGACTCTCGAACTTATTTGTTGCGAGGTGGCGAATTTAGACAGGTAAGTGTTGATCACTCTTATGTTCAAGAGTTAGTCAGTGAGGGATTGATAACTCGAGAAGAGGCTCGAACACATGCCAGACGAAATATAGTTACGCGCGCACTAGGTATTGAGCCAACAGTCGGAGTTGACACGTGGACTTTGCCCCTGATTGTTGGGGATCGATATGTTCTGTGTAGCGATGGTCTTGTTGATGAAGTATCTGATGACGATATTGAAGCTTGCTTAAAAATAACTTCTGATCCGCAAGAAACCGCCGTTGAACTCGTGGCAATGGCCAATCGCAACGGTGGACGCGACAACATCACAGTAATAGTTGTGGATGTAATGGCTGATGATAAGTCCCCATCAAGTGAAGATTCTGATTCAACAAAACCATTATCAATTAAGTACAAACCTGCTCGTAAATTAATTATTCCTGGAATTCTCGCCGTAGTCGCAACTCTGGCAATTGTGTTCACAACGATTTATGTGCGATCTGGCTACTTTGTCGCTTTTGAAAACGAAACGCCTGACGCGCGTGTACTCATCTACAGAGGAAAGAACCTACTTTGGCTTGAACCGTTGATTGCTGCTGATAGCACTCTTAAAAAAACTGATCTTAATCTTGGGCTTGCTCAAGAGATTCTTGCCAAACCGCCTTTCGAATCAGCAACTGATGCTCAAAGTTATGTGAATCAGATTCGTGAAGTAGTTGAGACTGCGATAGCGCCAATAGTAACCACAACAACTGTTCCAATCTTGAATTCAACTACAAGTTCAACTAAACCATGAGCGACACTAAGCGAGTGCTAATTGACGATCGTTACGAAATTGGCCGTCGAATCGGTCGTGGTGGAATGGCCGAAATATTTCAAGCGAAAGATATTTTGCTTGATCGTGTTGTAGCGATAAAGGTTTTGTTCCCAGAGTTTGCAGTGGATCCTGCATTTGTTGAACGGTTTCGTCGTGAGGCACAAGCAGCTGCAGGCTTAAATCATCCCAATATTGTTGGCGTTTATGACTGGGGGCGCGTAAATAATACGTATTACATCGCGATGGAATACGTCAATGGTCGAACCCTGGCTGACATCGTTCGCCAAAGTGGATCACTGACACCACTGCAAGTTTGTGATGTCGTTGGTGAAGTTGCAGCCGCACTTGGTTCAGCGCATCAGAACGGTGTCGTTCATCGCGATGTAAAACCCGGAAATATTCTTGTAAGTAATTCTGGTCAAGTGAAGGTCGCAGACTTTGGTATTGCTCGCGCACTTGGCGCAGGAGTTGAGCAGGGCCTCACACAAACCGGGGCAGTAATGGGAACTGCAACTTATTTTTCTCCAGAACAGGCTCAAGGGGCAGTTACTGATCAACGAAGCGATATTTACTCGCTTGGAATCGTGATGTACGAACTACTTTCTGGAACTGCACCATTTCTTGGCGAAAATGCTGTGGCGATTGCTTATAAGCAGGTTCACGAAAATGCGATTCCGTTGGATCAACTAAATAAATCAATCCCTGCACCGTTAGCCGCAATAGTCGGCAAATGTATGGCCAAATCCCAAGACGACCGTTACTTGACTGCTGGAGAAGTGCGCGATGATCTGCGCCGATTTGTAGAAGGTATGCCAGTTTTGGCAATGAAAAACTCTGTCGCAAACACAGCAAATACGACAAGTGATTCAGTAACTCGTGTTTTGCCCGTGACGAACTTTGATCCAAATGCGACAACCGTAATCTTCACTCAAGATCAAGATACGTCACAGATGGCGGTGACTAGTTTAAAAAACGCTGAAGCCAGTAGTTCTCGGCAGACGACAAATTATCCACCATATGATGATCTCGCCGAACGCCGACCAGCACTTTTTGTAGTTGGCGCTTTCTTGGCGGCAGTTGCTTTGCTTGCTGGCGCATTTTTTTTATACCAAACGCTCGTCGATAATTCATCGAATGTTTCAATCACGGTTCCGGATGTGCGTAATCTAACCGTCAAGGATGCCAGCGAAACCCTTCTTGCTCTCGGGTTTACTCCCGTACCGTATGCGAGTCCAAAAGAAGGTATTGGAAACGATATTGTCTATTCGCAAGATCCGCCGCCAAGCGTTCTTGCCCGAAATGGCGACACCATTTCAATTACTTACAACCCAGCAAGCACTCCTGTAATCGTCCCACTAGTTAGGGGCCTAACTGTTAAAGAAGCAACTGCATTGCTCGCACCTCTCGGGTTGCAACTCGCGATTGCTGAGGTGCGAATTGATCTGAAGATCCCCGAGAATCAAATAATTATGCAGGATCCTAAAGTTGATACCCAAGTTCGCTCTGGTTCGGTAATTGCAGTAGTCGTCTCGGGCGGGGTTGGTTTAGCAACGGTGCCTAATGTCCAGGGACAAGTTTCAACGGCCGCCCTGCAACTATTGCAAACAGCACCTTACAGTTTCATCGTCACGCTTGCCGAAGAACAGAATGCAACGATCGAAAAGGGTCGTGTAATCAGAACTGAGCCTGCAATTGGTGAGCAGTCGCCGTTCGGTGCACCGATAATTGTTTTCATCTCCAAAGGTGGAACAAAAGTTACGATGCCACAAGTTGAAGGACTCACAGAGGCTGACGCTCGGGCTCAACTCACTGCGATAGGACTGACGGTTGATGTTAAGTTTCAAGATGTTCCTGCAGGAAACGCCAATGACGGAAAAGTCGTGACGCAAGGTACCGACACTGGCACACTCGTTGAGGCGGGAATCACAATTCGTCTGACGGTAGGTCGCGGAGTTGCCCCGACTAACACTCCGTAACTTAACTAATTACTTTTTACAACGATTCAAAAAGGCTTCAATGATCTTGTGGCCATGGTCTGTCAATACACTCTCTGGATGAAATTGGACACCCTCTACTTCTAAATCCTTGTGGCGAACACCCATGATTAAACCATCATCAGTAGTCGCAGTGACAATGAGTTGTTGCGGTACTGATGCTGGATCAATTGTTAAAGAGTGATATCTCGTTGCTTTAAGTGGAGATTCAAGATGTTTAAACACACCGAGTTTTTGGTGTCGAATTTGTGAAGTCTTGCCATGCTGCAGTTCAGGAGCACTGACAATCTGTGCGCCAAACACTTGTCCAATTGCTTGATGACCCAAACAAACACCAAAAATTGGTGAAACGCCGGCAAACGCTTTCACTGCATCACACAAAATACCTGCGTCTTGTGGTTTGCCTGGCCCGGGCGATAACAAAACGCCATCTGGTTTAAGTTCAAGTGCTTGATCAACCGTTATTTCATCATTACGAAAAATAATTGGCTGAGCACCCAACTCGCCAAGATACTGCACGAGGTTGTAGACGAAACTGTCATAGTTATCGATCACCAATATTTTTGGTGCTGAATTATCCATATCTCTAAGCCTGCCGTATAAATAGTCAGTTCCAAAGCTATTTATCCCCTCTACACTTAAGCAAGATATGGCGCTATCAAAACGAAAAAGTGGAGGACGCACCACACCTAAAGGCACCAAACCTGGGCGCGTTCACGAAACACATCGCTTAGATTCATCTGACACGCATTCAATGCATGGACAAAATATTGCTCAGGCTTCATCTCGATACACGCCACCAACTTTGCGCGAGCAGCGAGTCAGCCCAACTTGGGTTCCAATCTTAATGTTCTCTCTGCTTGGGTTGGGTTCAGTTATTATTCTGCTTTACTACCTGGGTTTTGTCCCAGGTGGACGAAACAACTGGTATTTGTTTTCTGGGTTGCTATCTGTTCTCGGCGGTTTATACACCGCGACTAAATATCACTAATTATTTATTTCGCTAGTTATTCAACTGGCGCAATTAAGTCCATCTCTTCTAAGCAGTGCTTTGGTGGTGGCGGGTCTTGGTCAGGCGCCATTGTCATTCGTAACTCTGTGCCACAACTTGAACATCGATAGCGAACATTAATCCGACGCATTTCACCTGAAGGTGGCGGTGGCGGCAGAGTTGAAGTCATGCTCCGCAACATCCCGAGACCAATTTTCCAGATGAAATAAAAAAGTACGAATCCGAAAAAAATCCAAATTAAATTTCCCAGCATTAGTGCGGGCTGTGTTTTCTATTACCCGAGGCGTTCAATAATTGTGGCGTTTGCTAAGCCACCACCCTCACACATGGTCTGCAAACCGTACCGACCACCAGTGCGCTCTAATTCATTTAGCAAAGTTGTCATCAGCCTTGTGCCTGATGCGCCAAGCGGGTGACCTAGAGCAATCGCACCACCATTTACATTTACTTTTTCCATGTCTGGATTCAATTCTTTTTCCCACGCTAAGACCACTGCGGCAAACGCTTCGTTGATTTCAACAAGATCAATGTCATCTAGTTTCAATCCAGCACGCTCAAGAACTTTCTTAGTTGCCGGAATTGGAGCAGTCAACATGTAACGAGGATTTTCAGCGGCCAACGCAAAATTCACGAATCGGGCCCGAGGTTTAAGACCAAGTTGTTTTGCTCGCTCTTCAGACATGATCAAGATTGCAGTTGCACCATCAGTGATCTGTGATGAGTTCCCCGCTGTAACTTTGCCACCATCTTCAACTGGCCGATATGCAGGCTTCAGAGTCGCAAGTTTTTCAAGGGTTGACTCACGGATTCCTTCGTCTGTTGTCATCACTTTGCCTTCGGCATCAAGCGTTGGAATAATCTCGTTTTGAAAACGACCTTCGTTTGTTGCACGAGCTGCATAAGCCTGCGATCTCACGCCGAAACGATCCATGTCTTCACGACTGATATTCCATTTCTCGGCGATCAATTCAGCAGAAATTCCTTGATTCACAAGTCCGCCGTCTGCGGCGTAACGAGCTTGAACTGTTTGACCAAACGGAAAACCATGTTTACCTTCGGCGATTGACGAACCCATCGGTACGCGTGACATCACCTCAACACCGGCAGCAACGACGATGTCATATGCTCCCGCCATCACACCTTGTGCCGCAAAATGTGCTGCTTGCTGACTTGAACCGCATTGACGATCAACTGTTGTGCCTGGCACACTCTCTGGCCAACCAGCCGCAAGAATCGCATTACGGGCAATGTTCAAACTTTGTTCACCAACTTGCATTACGCAACCCATCACAACATCATCAACTAGGGCCGGGTCAATGCCTGTGCGATCAACAAGTGCCTTCAACACATGTGCTGACAAATCAACTGGGTGCCATTCTTTTAAACGTCCATTTCGTTTTCCGCATGGTGTACGAACCGCGTCTACGATCACTGCTGTTTTCATTTTTATCCCCTTATTGGCTTGGCATCAAACGATACTGTTTCAGTTTGCCGTGTTTTGCAACAAATCTTACAGTTGGACCAAGGTTCGTTCGTAAATGCCTCTAATCTTTGGTGGTAATTGAATTTTGAGACGCAGTTATTGTTCAAATTTTGCAATATTGAAATGTAAACCAAAAATTACAACCAACATACTGCGTAAAATCAAAATCACTGATCTGGCTGAACTTGACGAAGATTTCCCTGCTTGTCGTTCGGTGATTGGAACAGCGATTTCCTTGACTTTATATCCAGCGCGACCAGCAACCACATTTGCTTCGAAAGTGTCGCCTAAATAATGACTCGGAAATGATTTTGCAAATTCATTAAGTAAAGGCTTTGCGATTAATCGAAAGCCAGAAGTTGAATCCGTGATGCGTGTATTGCAAGCGTGAGACGCAACCAAACCCAACACTCGCATTGCAAACCTACGGTGCCATTTCACTTCCATTGACTGGCGAGTGTCCCTAAACCGACTGCCAATCACCAAGTGCGTTGACGCTATCTTCCAAATTTCGACTAAATCTTTCAAATGAGTGGTGGGATGTTGCCCATCGGCATCGCATTGGATTACTGCGTCATAACCCTCATTAATCGCGTACCTAAAACCACAACGCATAGCTCCACCCACGCCAAGATTAATTTTGAGTCTCAATACAACTGCGCCGGCCTGGGTCGCTATTTCGGCAGTCTTGTCACCAGATCCGTCATCAACAACTAAAACATCAAAACCCAAATTTTTAGCTTGCGTAACTACATTAAAAATAGTTACTTGCTCGTTTAAAGCTGGCACCACTACAAGTGGAGACTTTCGCATTCTTCTACTTTTTTTGCTTGGTTGATTGGAGTCGCTCAAGTTTTTCGCGCAACAACGCTGTCTCTTGGGCTAACGAATTCACTCGGCGTTGGTTTCCTGAAATGCTCACAGTCAGTTGCAAGAACAACAGTGCCGCACCAATTGTTGCAACAGCAATCAATAACGCGATCGGTGAAAGTCGCAGCCATGTCGCAATTGGTGTCATCATTGGCAAAAGGAATGCCGCGAAGACTCCTAATGCACAAAGCACTAACCAGCCAGTGGTGTAGCGAAAACTTATCTTATGCGACCGCGAAAACTTTATAACTAGTGCACCAAACGCAATACACCCACCTGCCAATTCAACAGCATGAATCGCATCTGAAGTCATCGCAAAATTATAACATCAAAAGAAATTATCGAAAATTCTCCTGATCCGTAGCCTTCCATAAATCAGCGAGTCCGTCTGCGAGGGTCCATTTTGGTTTCCACCCAAGAATGTTCGTTGCCTGCAAAATACTGGCTTGCGTTGAGTTAATTTCGCCAAATCTTTCTTGTTCGGCAGACACGACTTTCAATTCTCTTCCGATGACTTGACTCAGTGTCTTTATCAAATCTTCAACTGATGACGCAACCCCAGTTCCAATATTAAAAATACCAAACTTTAACTGTGAAGTGAGAGATGAATTCACGGCTTCAAGAAGATCCTCGATAAATAGGTAATCTCTTGCGGGTCGACTATCTTGCACTCGAATCTCGTCACCCTTTTTAGCTTGAGAAATAATAGATGGAACCAGAAATCTAGAACTTTGACCCGCACCATAAACATTAAATGGTCGAAGAATAACTAATTCAACACCAAAGTGCTTGGCGTAGAACGAACACAGTTGTTCACCAAAGTGTTTTGAAAGTGCGTATGGATTCGCGGGGTCTATAGCATCGGTTTCTTTTATTGGCAGATTTGCGTTCGCTGCATACAAATAAGTGCTTAAAAAAATCATTCTTGCATTATTGCTTCGACAAAAATCAAGCGCATACGAGGTGCTGATTGAGTTGGCTTGAACAAATGCAGAGGGTTCTTCCCAACTTGCGGGCACAAAAGTTGAACCAGCAAGATGAATTAAGTAATTTGCCGCAGGAAAAGTCTGCCAAGTTGACGCTTGCGTTACATCGCCATCAGCACGGCGCTTGGCTAATACATTGAATCCTCGACTAGTTAAGTCGCGCACGATATGGCGCCCTAAAAAACCGTTAGCACCAGTTATCAATACTGAATTCATAACTAATCCTTAGTTCTCATCAGTGAATAATAAATATCCTTGGCTTTTTCTTGCAATAATGCTTCTGAAAATAATTTGGTAGACAGTCGTAAATTCAGAGTCATTGCTGACTCGACTAATTGATCATCTCTCAAGGCTTGCAACAATTTAGACGAAACTGTTGCAAGATCGTTTGGCTCGACAAGAATTCCACCCTGTCCGTCTGTAAACCATTCTCCCGCACAAGAAGTCGAGGTTTGAATCGGAAAGGCTCCCATACACATTGCTTCTTTCACCGTTGCCGGTAATCCATCGGAAAGTGAAAGCCCTAATGCGACACGCGATTTTAAAAACATTTGTTCAATTTCTAAATTTGAAAGTTCATGTTTTCGGGCGATTACGAGGCGATCTCCCATTATTTTTTTTAATTTCCTAGCAAACCACCAGGTTCCAAAGCCTGCAGAATAAACCATGACCGAAAAATCTTTGATCTGACTTTCTATTGCCATGATTACCCGGACAGCATCTTTTCCTTGCCCTACAAAACCGCTGTAACCCTTGACGGCGATCCATTTTCGTTCTTTCGCTGAAATTTTTCGCGCTTCATTCGCAAGTATGTCGGTTTTCATTCCTCCAGTAGCGGGCATATTTGCAAGAAACTCTCCTTTAAATCCAAGACTTATTGCCAAAGTTTGGTCACGATGACACTCCATAATCAGCAAATTGACTTTTTTTAGAACGGAGCTAATTTTTTTACCATGCTTTGGAAATCTTTGAAACCAGAAGAGGTCTGAGCCCCAGATTGAAAGTATGACTGTAGGTTTTGTTTGAGTCGAACCTAACGCTTTGTCGGTTAGATACCCAGCGTGCTGTGTCTCCATTATGTGGATGACATCTGGCTTAAATTTATCTATCTCTCGGGAAAGCAATTTGCCGCGGAAAAAATTGTCGAACACAAGATCGGCAACGCCCAATGGCAACGCCGCAAACTTCATCCACTGCGAAATATTAAGTCGGGTTTCAGACCCTTGGCCGAGTCGTTGCTGAATCAGTGGATGAATCCGTCTGTGGGGTGTTGAAGGAAAAAGCATAAAGTCAATCGTTTCTCCGTCGAACTGACTCAACCATCGACCGGTATGAACACTGTCTGCCATAGCAACGACTAATACTTTTGTCATTTCTGCGCCACGACTTTTTGAGCGAGCCTTACGAACTCTGAAGTGAAATCATTCCAGTCGCCCTTGGATGCAATCAACTGCCTTCCTGCTACCGCTAGTTGATCTCGCTCATCGCTATTGGCTAAAAGATGATTAACTGCTTTAACAAACTCGTGTCCGAGTGTTGCATAGACCACCGCATTAGATGAGCCGGTGTAACCCAATATTCCCTTCAGGGGTGTTGAAACAACTGCGACCCCACACGAAAGCGATTGCAGAACACGACCTGGTAGAGCACAGTCGGTCACAAGAGACGGAACGAATGTATTAATTGATACATCTGCGAGACGAATGTGTTTAACCAGTTCTGCGTAATCTACGAACGGTCGCAAGATAACTTGGCGTTGGATTCCAAGTCGTTCAATCGCTGCATTAATTGTCTGATCAGATTCTCCGCTACCGACAATTAAAACAACAATGTTTGAATCATTATGTAAAGTCGTCGAGAACAGTTCTAAGAATTGTTCTAATCCACAAAATCGATACAGTGTTCCACGGAAAAACACTATTTTCTGAGTTGGTTGAATCCCATACTTTGCAGCAAGATCATTGTCGCGACTACCGGGTGAGAATCGATTCATATCAAGTCGGGGATATTCAACCGATACTTTCTCGCGTTTGGCCCCAAATTTGATGCAATACTCAGCCAAAGCGACATTATGCACGGAAATATGTTCGACATTTGTGTAGATAAAACGCTCAACCATTCGAATTAAAAATTTAAATATTGAACCCCTCAGCAAATGAGAAGCATCTATCGCTCTAAAAATTATTGGTACTTGCAGTATTTTCGAAATAACTACTGTCTGCCATCCATTTGTTGGCACACCATACAGGACAATCAAATCAATTTTTTTGTTACGAATAGTTTTAATCAAAAGTGGGACGAAAGTAAGTGATGCAATTAGACGATCGGCCAACCCGGGCAAAATTCGACCAGGGGTCAACACTTCTACCGATGAACCTTTATGTGCACGCGAATATTCAGTTGAAACAGTTGTCCTGAAAAACCGCGCTCTTAAAGATGATTTGTCTGAAGAGACTTCCGGGTAGTCAATAAAAAAAACTGTGTGTCCTGCAAGCGACAACAATTCTGGAATGTCATGAATCTCGTAAGTTACTTTGGAGCGCCAGTTGACTTCGTGAACGAATAGAAATCTCATTTAAGCGAGCTATTTATACCAAACACGCTTGTCAACATATTCAATAAAACTTAAAATAATTTTGAGCACTCTCCAAGAAACATCGGTTACTTCATAATCGCCTATCGTCTTTGGCTTGTTGTCTGAGTTCAATTGGGCACGAACCACTGACACTGCTGTAATTAATTGACTCGGCAAAGAACCACTGATTATTAAAGTCCCATTATCTGTGCCTTCAGGTCGTTCGTGTGCTTCGCGAAGTGTCACTGCAGGAAAGCCGAGCAACGATGCCTCTTCCGTCAGTGTCCCACTATCAGATACGACACAGAATGCGCATTGTTGCAGTTTTATAAAATCAAAAAATCCTAACGCTGTAACAAATTTAAACCGCTCATCAAATTTAAGGTCTAACTTCTCAAGCCTTTCCCTTGTCCTTGGATGTGTAGAAAATATGATCTTCAAATCAAAATGCTCGGCTGCCGCACCAATTGTTTTAACCAATTCTTTAAGACGCTTAGGGTCATCAACATTTTCTTCTCGGTGCAGGCTTCCTACTAAATATTTACCACTTTGTAACTTAAGGTCAGCGAGAACTTTTGACTGTTCAATTTCTGGCATGTAGTGTTTAAATATCTCTTTCATCGGTGAGCCAACATTGAAGATTTGGTCAGACGGAAGACCTTCTTGAAGTAAATTTCTTCTTGCGTGCTCTGAATAAGTCAAGTTGATATCACTTGTGTGATCGACAATTTTTCTGTTGACTTCCTCTGGTGTCCGTTGGTCAAATGAACGATTACCAGCCTCTAAATGAAAGATAGGTATTTTTCTACGCTTTGCTGCAATCACCGCAAGCGAACTATTTGTATCACCAAGAATGAGTACTGCATCCGGTCGATTTGATTCTAAAAGTTGATCAGTTTTCTCTAAAATCTGGGCAATCACATTCATCGGCGTTACACCAGAAACAGACAAATTGTGATCAGGCTTTCGGAGTCGTAATTCATTAAAAAATACATCACTTAGTTCGGGTGAAAAATTCTGCCCAGTGTGCACCAAAGTGTGATTTGTATATTCGTCTAATAATGGGATAATCCGACTTAGTTTGATTAGTTCGGGTCGAGTTCCAACTATCGTCATTATTTTTATCGGAGATTTAGTCACAACTTTGTTCATCAACTCAGTTCCTTAAGTTGAAGTCTCCGCCACATTGCACGATGTGGCTTAGACATGGCTACCTGTGACTCTGGTCGAGGCAATGCTGTGTAGTAGTAGAGAATCAGCGATTTACGGGCTTCATCACTTGGGCACGCTAACGGTGTTGGATGACCGTGATATGTAAAGTCATGTGTCTCGAAAACAATTAACCGATTCATCCTCGGCGCAATTGATGTGACGCAATGGGAAAGTTCGCGGTCCCACAGTTCAAGCTGTCCACCCCATGCTGTTTGCCATTCTTTATTCAAATAAAGAATCGCGTTCAATCTGCGATGCACACCCATTGCATGGTGCCAGTTTCCGTCCACATGAACATCCAACAAGCCTCCGCGCCTGGTGCAATTCAATCCACCACCTGTGTAATAAGGATCAGAGATCAATTTGTCAATGCCACAGATAACGCTGAGCCGTTTCATAAAGGCACCTGAGTTCAAAAAGTGCACGACTGATCTTGTCACTGGTGCAATATCTTCATCCGTTCCCCAGTTGCTGCGTAGCTTTACCTGTATTTGCTCTTGGTTTGATGACTCCCAAATGGGATCTGAGACAGAAGGAAACTCATTGACAATCTCGTCTATCAGCGATCCGTCAAATAAATCATCGATCACACAATGTGGAAACGGAGAGGCTGTTGAGAATTCTTTGCTTTTGAGGATCGCTTGAGCATCCAAACGAGTCAAAGTCTCAACTTGCCACTTTTTCATTTCAGATCGCCCTTTGATAATAAATTATATAAGAAAATGAAGAACCTTCGCCGTCTAATCATCGTGTGACAAAGTCATAGGAAACTTGATCTTTGCAAAATAAATCCAACATTTGATCCCACGATGGCGATTTAATTCCTAGATTGTGTAGTTTCTGACTGCAGTGCAACGATCGATCAACTACAACTGACTCATCTACAGTGACCTTGATGCCAAGGCCGAGACGGTTGTTTAGTTCGGTGATCAGTTTCAATTTAGTGATTGGTGTTGACGCCACATGTACTAGGCCAGTGATCTCTGTACCTATTGTTAGCAGTTGACTAATTAACTCTGACAAACTGAAAGTTGTAAGTCCTGAATATATTGCCTTTGAAAAGCCGGTCACCTGCTTGTTGCGATTACTTAGGATCCATTCAAACAAACTGGTGAAATTTGATAATTCTCGCCCTACATGTGATGTTCGAATTGTTAAGTTGCGATCGTCAACTACTTCTCCAGCAAGTTTTGAAGATCCATAAACATCGACTGGGTCAGGGAAATCGGTTTCAACATAATCTCCTCTGTTACCTGAAAACACACAATCAGTACTTATGTGAATCATTCGAGCACCGCAAGAGTTTGACACTTTCACCAGTTCATGCGGAAACAGGGCATTAATCTGGTTCATCTCGTCGTCACTAATTCTGCTGGCTCTCTGTTTTACAACTCCAATACAATTTATGACAACGTCGAAATCTTGATTTTTAAATATTTGAGTAACTGTGGTGATGTCTTTGGCATCCACGCCACCGAGCCACTTTTCTCTAACTAAAAATTTCGCAAGTCCTGCGTCTGGCGTCCACTGTTGTTTCGATGTTCCATAGACATCGTGAGAATCACTTAAAGTTCGAACCAACATGTGACCCAGCATTCCGCCTGCTCCAAGAATGCAAACTCGCATTAGTTACTTGTCAAGTCACCAGTCAAATGTTTTTCAAGAAAACTATTCACTTCGGTTGTCGACATTAGATAATTTGATGAATTAATTTCAGCAAACTTAATTGGCGGTTCAGTTGAAACTGATGAAACTTCAGGCAATATTGATTTAATTGCGAAGTAATCACCACGAGAAATAGTCCGAACTGATTCTTCTTCAGAAATCATAATCTCGTGCATTTTTTCACCAGGGCGAATTCCACTTTCAATAACCTGAATTTTCTTTGACCCGATGAGTGCCGCTGCAACATCTTGTATCAAAGCGGCCTTTATTTTTGGGATATAAGTTTCGCCAGCAGCAGCGAACTGCAATGCCTCAAAAACGGTGTCAACCGCCTGATCAAGAGTTAATAAAAATCTGGTCATGTTTTTGTCAGTAAGCGTCACAGGCCCGCCAGCAGCGATTTGATCAATAAACAGAGGCACGACAGACCCTCTCGAAGCAAGAACATTGCCGTAACGAACGGCGATGAATCTTGTCCTGGGACAACTGATGTTTGCTGCAAGAAAAATTCGTTCTTGTATAGCCTTTGTCATTCCCATCACATTTGTTGGCTTGCATGCTTTATCGGTTGAGATTGCAACCACACTTTCAACACCCAATTCAAGTTCAGTAATTGCCCGAACAATGTTCTCAGCACCTTCAATATTTGTTTTAACCGCCTCAAACGGGAAGTATTCACAAGCCGGTACCTGCTTTAACGCCGCGGCATTAAACACAATGTCAACTGACCGTAATGCTTGCGCAACTGAGTGGAAATCTCGAACATCGCCGATTTTAAATTGCAGCGTCCGCTCAAAATTGTGGTACATCACCTCATCTGTTGCGGCGCGGTGATTCAAATAATCCATTCGCATTTCATGCTGTTTGGCTTCATCGCGGCTGAAAACAATGACACTTTGTGGTGAACCGAGTTGCCCTGACAGTATTCTGCGCACCAAAACTTTGCCGAGCGACCCTGTACCACCAGTGATTAACACGCGTTTGTTGTCTAGATACATCAATTTGGCTCTCTAGTGGTCGAAAAACTAACTCTTTTCAGGTTATCGGCGCGACTGCACTCAGATTAGGTTTCAATTTGGCTTGAACCCTAACGATAATCAGTAAGCGCCTTGGCCACTGCCAACGCTGGAAAAATTTTTCGGCGCGCGAACCTCTCACAAAATAAATCTCTTGCCTCTATGACCTCTGGTGACTGCCACCAAGAATCAATATCGTCCCAAATCTCATCTACATGCTGCGCAACAGTTTCTCCTGAATAATGCAAGATCTTGGTCTCAAATAGCCGATCATGAATTTGTTGTGCGGTGGAATCTAGTTTCTCATATTTTGGATCCCAAAAAACTATCGTTGGATATCCAGCCATCAGGTTTGTCGGAATTGTTGTCTCGTTGTAGGTCACTACTGATAATCGGTTTTTACTTTGAGACAAATTCAGACTGTGCGTTCCAAAATCAACCTCAACACCATTGCCTAAAATTTCTGAAATTTGTTGACCGGAAACTCTTGCTGGTTTGTTTGTAGAACTTGCATTTTTTGGTCTGACTTGGGTTTGATCAAGAACTTTCCTTGGCAGATTGGAGATAATTAATTTGATGTTATTTAAATATGAACTGTTACTTTGCACTCCGAGCATCCCATAAATATCTGAATTTCTCGTCACAGGACCAAGAACAATTAAAAGACCACCGGTCTTATTGGGTTTGAAATCTTGTTGATGTGACTGAACACAAGTAGGCACAATGACTTCGGAATCACTGCTCCAACCCCAAGACAAAAATCCATCCACAACCCTACTTTCATAGTTCTCTCCCCAACCTTTGAAGCGCTTCAATCCGTAACCGCCTCCGTGCTGACCCGAACACAACTTTGTCTTTCCTGATGCAACGTGCTCGGCCGACCAAACTTTAAATTGTTCATTGCGTTGTAACAAAGTATTTGAGAATATCAATTTTGGATGTTTCCTAAGTTGCATCTCGCTGACTTTTTGTTGAAGTTCTTTGAACCCTTCGAAGTAAATCGTTGGCAAATTAGTTGAGATCAAGGATCTTAGAAAACCATCAAACAGATCGACTGACCTTTTTGAAACATTTAAACTTTGACGGCGAATTTGATCAATTGGGTGCACCGAAAGTTTCGAACTGAATCTCCATAACCGAGGCAACGCTCGTAACCTTAAATGCATCACGACCAACGCCAACTTAGATTGCACAACTCCAGCCAAAACAACTTTCGGATTTGGCGAAAGTTTCTCTAACACAGATTCAAGTTTTGATTCTGCTTGCGGGTTCGGCAAGCCAAAATTAACTTGCTGACGGTATTCAAGTAACTCTCTATTGCGTTGTGGCGACGAGATTAAAATGTTTTCCGTTGCGGACTTAGTCACAAAATTCAGGGCCTCAACATAAATATGGTGGTTCCAGATATCGGTTGCAAATAACAGAGATGCTTCATCGTGTGTCACAGGTAAAAGTTCTTGCCAATTCAAATCAAGTCTTGTTATTTCAATATCTTGATAATTCTCAACAACAAATTCAGCAACTCTCAATCGCATGTGCAGCACTTGTGCAAACTGCTGAAACCATGCGCCAACAACAATTCTCCAATAGCGCAATGGATACGCAGTGCCGTGCAACCGATTAAGTTCAATGGCTAAATCTTGAAATATAGACTCACTAACTGATTTAAACGCCTCAAACTCTTCATCCGTAACCTTTGACAAAATTTCTGGAGATTTGACCAACGCGACTTCAATGCCTTGATCATTGACGAAAACTTTGCCATCGACACCAATTCCATCAATAACCACTACCGACTTTGCGTCTTGCCAAAGTTCTGGAAACGGCCCAGTAATTAGATGCGTTCGCGTCACACAACCACCTATAACAATCCAATAATAAAGTGGAGACGATGGGAATCGAACCCACGACCCCCTGCTTGCAAAGCAGGTGCTCTAGCCAACTGAGCTACGTCCCCTTGAGACCAAGACACACTAACAGCGAATAAATCGTTCTAACTCACAGCAATCATCGGGGTAACCTCGCTGTATGGTTGGCGAACTTTTATATGCATTTAGGATCATGCGTTTGCCACTTTTGGACGCTGGCGGTCAGGCAATTGGCAAAATCAACGACATTATTGTTGTTGCGGGTCGTGGCACTGAAGCACCTCAAGTACTTGGTTTTGTCGCAACAAGTCAGCGCAGGCGAATTTTCGTCAGCGCTACTCGCGTCGGCACTCTCGATAACTCAGGCGCGAGACTGAAATCTTGGGATATCAACCTGACTCCGTTTCGCACTCGCGCAGGAGAACAACTTCTCGGCAAAGACATTTTAGACAAGCGCCTCGGCGACGAAATAGTTAGTGATATCGCCCTCGTTCATAAAACCGGTAAATCTTCGACTTGGCAAATTACAAAAGTTCGCCTTTCAAAACGCGGTCTTTTAAATACCAGATCGGGTCATCGATTAGTTGACTGGCAAGAAATCGCTCACATGTTTGCGCCTAAAACCGCAATAGCTGCTGAAGCAGCGCGGCTTCGCGATATGCACGCCAGTGATGTCGCCACAATTATTCGTGCGTTGCCTCCTGAGCAACGCAGGCAACTTGCTGACGCGATGGACGACGAACGTTTGGCTGACGTACTTGAAGAATTGCCAGAAGACGAACAATTGCGTTTGATTGAAGGCCTAGACATGGAGCGTCTAAATAGTGTGTTTGACGAAATGGAATATGACGACCTTGCCGACTTACTTGGTCAAATGGGTGTTGATCAACGAACAAAAGTTTTAGACGCAATGGATGATGAAGATGCAGAAACCATGCGTCAATTGTTGTCTTATCCAACTGGCAGTGCCGGCGCAATGATGACGCCCGACATTATTGTGCTTGGACCTGATTCAACTGTGGCCGATGCACTTGCTTTAATCCGTGATCCTGAACGGCTCGTATCAATCGCAGCACAAGTTTTTATCGCTCACGCTCCCCACTATCCACCGACTGGTACATATATCGGTGTTGTTAACTTTCAACGATTACTTCGCGAACGACCAAGCATGACTCTTCGCCATTGCGTGGAGAATGAACCAACTATTGATCCACTGTTGGCTGAACGAGAAGTTGCTGAGAGACTTGCCTCATACAACATGTTGACCGTTGGTGTTTGTGATGCCAATGGTCGTCTACTTGGCGCCGTCACGGTTGACGACGTATTAGACAATGCGTTACCTGCCGACTGGCGTCGAAAAATTCTTCCACGCGATCAGACGAACCATGAGATTACGGAAAATATAAACAACGGATTTGTTCGTGATTTGAATGGGGGACGTAATGAAGCGCCGTGAAGATCTTGGGAGGCCACGTAACCAACCAAAAATTGGTGTTCAATATAATCGCAGTGCGTTTGGTGAATTCGCTGAAGGTGTCGCACGGCTCATGGGCACCGCGCGATTTTTGGTAATTCAATCAGTTTTGGTTTTGATTTGGGTTGCCTTAAATATTTCATTTGTTGCATTTCGTTGGGATAAATACCCATTTATTTTGCTGAACTTAATGTTCTCGATTCAAGCCGCCTATGCAGCACCGCTAATTCTGTTGGCACACAACCGGCAAGAGTTGCGAGACCGTGAACAAGCCGAGATTGATCGCACTGTTGCGATCCGAACTCAAAATGATGCCGAATTTTTGGCTCGCGAAATCGCCAGTGTGCAATTAGCGCTTTCAAATGTTGTTACATCTGATGAACTTACTCAGCACATTGAGCGACTAACTGACGCAATATTAAAGTTAAATGGTTCAACTGCACTTACTGCAACGACCGATTAGGTCTAAGCGATGTTGGTCAAGTTTGAAACCAGAACGCTTAGCAATCTGCAACAACGCTGCATCAAGGCTTAGTTCAAGTTCTTCAGGAATTCGTACATCAAGCACTTCGCCACATTTAGAACAAACTAAGTGATGGTGATGTCCGAGAATTTCGTCATTTAGCTCATACCGTACAATTTCGTCAGTACTAAAAACTCTTTGTACCACGCCAACACTTTCAAGGACAACAAGATTGCGATATAGAGAACTCTGCGCCAATACTTTTTTAGTACTGCTAGCTCGTTTTATCAATTGTTGAATTATTAGCGGACGATCGGCCGCCGCTAACACGGTGACAATCAGTCGGCGTTGAGATGTATAACGCTGGTCGTGCTGATTAAATTTGCGTATGGCTTCTGCATGCACATCGCTAGTTCGCTGATGATGCCCTGACACACCAAGCAATATATCTAAGCTCTGACGAAGGCGTGTAAATTAATTCCGGCGCTAATCGTTTTCGCCAGTAGCGACTTATTGGGCAATGCGTCTTCACCAAGAACATGTGCTCCGATCGCTGTCAGTTCACTACTGGCAATCGCGTCAGCAGTCACCGCGGCAACTACTCCTGCAACTTGACCGACGCGCTCAGCAACTCCGACGACATCAACCAACCGTCCACCATTCTTCATTCCACGAACCTCAACACGAAGTCCACCCATTCCTCCTTCGGCTTGAGGCGGGATCAACATTGGTACTCGAGAAAACACACGGTCTCTTCGAGTCGCGCTGACTCGCGCCGACACACGATCAAGTTGCGGAAAAGCACGTTTAATTAAAAGTGGATCGGGTAACTCGCCGCGGTAACAGTCATACGCCCCGACTGGCTCTGGAAACCAACATAGTTCTCGTCCGCTTCCGGCTGGACGACGCAACCACTCACCATCGTGCCAACCAATTGCTTGCCCAGCCAATGCTCGGTGATGCTGTCGCGCGCACTCTGGACCGCCAGTGCCGTGAAGAGCAATATGAACTTCATCAATCGTGTCAAAAGACTCAGCGACTTGTCTTACAAGCAAGCCAGACATACCAGGTGATGATGCAGCACCAACAATCAAAGTCGCATTGTGGGTACTCGCAAGTTTTGACAGCGATAACAGATTCAAACAATCGGCAATATCGTCACTCGTTGAAACAACAGAAACACCAGCACTAACTAATTCTCGAGCGATTGCCAAATGCGGAGAAGGTCCTGCTATTACAACAACTTTCACTGAGTTCAAATCATGGCGGTCAACGACATTCAGTTTTGTTTTATTATCCGCTAATCGAGCCGCTAAACGCTGCGCCAAAACTTGTTCGCGATCACAGATATAAATTTGCGAATGAGAAAATAGGCGAAGCGTTTCTGCGACGCGAGACCCAACTACCCCAGCGCCAATTACTCCAACAAATTGATTCGGCACTTACTTTGATTCGTTAACTTTGCGCCAACCGCCTTGTTTAAGCGCACCCGAACCTTTGCTTTTGAAACGAAGGACTCCAGCAACTGCGCTAGCCACACTGACCGCTAACAAAACTCGCCTGATGAATTTCATTGTTGTACCTCCGTGGGGCTAACAAGAATCGAACTTGTGACCTCATCCTTATCAGGGATGCGCTCTAACCAACTGAGCTATAGCCCCGATTTGCTTCGAGGGACTTGAAAGGCTACTGCCCTGATTCACCTGCCTCAACTACCGGATCATTGCTGGTTCGAACCTCTTCTTCAAGCACCGTGACCCGCACTCCTCCAACCAGGTCTGTAATCAAATTAAAAATCGCCGCCATCAACACCCACAATCCAGTGAACAAGATCACCAAAAATAGCCCCAATACCGACATATTGCCAAAAAGTTTGACACCATCAAACGAAAAAGTCTCCCACCCGAACGACTCCATAAAATTTTCTACATTGTCTATCGTGCCCGTTGATTTAGCAACGTTCCACAACAACATGAGCGTAATTAAGGCGACAAAATATAAAACCAAATGAAAAACTAGACCAACTTTAAACACTGACCAAGGATCAATATCTCGAATAACACGCGACACGCGACGAACGCGGGGCCGATTTTTCGTCGACTTCTGTGAAGAGTTCACCTTTGCAGTGTAGACAGATGATTTGCGTGAGTTGTCACAGCAAATGAGTTACGCAAAGTGTTGTGATAGTCAATGGTTACTTGACAATATTCGTCTGTAGATATCACATCAACTATTTCAGCATCGTCGTCGTTATTAATAAACTGCTGAACAGACGCTTGCCCATTTATAACGCAGGCAAGCGCCGCTGCATCGGCGACAACTTGAGCCTGTTGTGCGTCAATAACCAACTCGGCTGAGTGGACCAAACCTCCGAGAGTAAGACAACTCAAGGTGATTGTAACTACGACGAACAACACGGCCGAACCGCTCTCGTTTTTGATAATGCGTGCTCTGGCGAAAATAATTAAATTTCGTCAGTAGCCAAGATTGGTGCAACTGACGCAACAACTTGCCCAGTGCCAAGACTCATTATGCGTACACCAGTGGCGGCGCGTCCTTGGCTTGAGATCTCTTTAACTGGAGTTCGAATCGTTGTGCCTGCTGAAGACACTGCAACAATTTCGTCGTCGACACCAACCAGAAACGCCGCAACTACGCGACCTTTCTTGCCGGTGAGTTTTATACCAATCATTCCAAGTCCACCACGACCTTTGCGCATGAAATTGTTTAGTGGTGTCCGCTTGCCACATCCCGACTCAGTCATCATCAAAATTGAGGCACCATTTTTGGCGATATCCATTGATACAACTTCGTCACCAGAACGCAGACGCATTCCACGCACACCGGCAGCCGAACGACCCATTGGTCGAACTTGTTTCTCGGAGAACCTGATCGTTAGGCCGCCACGACTGACAATAAACACATCGTTGGTTCCTGATGTTTCAATTACTCGAATGAGTTCGTCTTTTGGTCGCAACTTCAAAGCGATTAGACCGTCACGGCGCGATGAGTCGTACTCGTTGAATAGTGTCTTTTTAACTTGACCCTGTTTCGATACGAAGAACAGATATCGAGTACCTGGAAATTCACGAGTATCAATAATCGCTTGAATCGTCTCGCCTGCCTTTAATGGCAATAAATTGACGATCGGAATACCTTTTGCTGTTCTTTCGCGTTCAGGAATATCTAGTGAGCGCAATCTGTACACGCGACCACGATTTGAGAAGAACAACAGATATGAGTGCGTCGTCGTAAAAATTACATTGCGAACTATGTCGGCGTCTTTCATTTTTGCGCCACTTACGCCACGCCCACCACGACTTTGTGATCTGAACGAATCAGCAGAAACTGATTTTATGTATTGAGCTTGTGTCATTACTACAACAAGTTCTTTATCGTCTACCAGATCTTCAATGCTCAACTCGCCAACATCTGCTGTAATTTTACAGACTCGATCAGTTGCAAACGTTTCGCGCACGGTTGTTAATTCTTTTGAAATCACCGATCGTAATTTTTTGTCATCTGCCAAAATTGATTTAAGTTCTTTGATTCGGGCTTGGACATCTTTCTGTTCGGTTTCTAGATCAATTCGTGATAACCGAGTCAATTGCCGAAGTTGCATATCTAAAATATCAATCGCTTGGCGCTCGCTAAACCCAAACTGCTTGCCCATCAACGCCGCTTTGGCGCTGTTTCCGTCTTCGCTGCCACGAATAACTTTGATCACTTCATCAATTACATTTAGCGCTTTAAGTCGACCTTCAAGAATGTGACCACGATCTTGCGCTTTAGCAAGGCGATATTTGCTGCGCCTTGTGATTACATCGATCTGATGGCGAACATAACCAGCTAATGCGTCTCGAAGATTTATCGTTCTTGGCACACCATCAACAAGCGCAACCATGTTCACAGGGAAACTTGTTTGCAAAGTTGTCAATTTGAACAAGTTATTCATTACAACATTTGAGTTGGCATCGCGCTTGAGTGTGATTATTAAATTTGTTTGACCGCCCGATGAGTTGTCGTTCACATCAGCGATGCCGTCAAGGTCTCCGCCATCAACAAGTTCTTGAATTCTTGCCGCAATCGCCGAACAACTCGCTTGGTATGGCAGTTCGGTAACAACGATTCGCATTTGATTGCGTTGGCCTTCTTCAATCGCAACTTTGGCTCGCATCTTGATACTGCCTCGACCGGTCTTGTATGCATCATTGATTCCGGATCGACCAAGAATTAATCCACCAGTCGGAAAATCAGGGCCTTTGACGAATTTCATTAGGTCGGCAATCGATGCCTCTGGATTATTGATCAGGTGCAATGTTGCATCAACAACTTCGCCAAGATTGTGGGGCGGGATACTTGTCGCCATACCAACCGCGATGCCCTGTGAACCGTTGACAAGTAAGTTTGGAAACCGCGCTGGAAGCACCGACGGTTCTTCAGATGTACCGTCGTAATTTGCAATTAAGTCAACAGTGTCTTCGTCAATATCGGCGAGTAATTGCATTGCAAGTGGATGCAGCCGAGACTCGGTGTAACGACTTGCTGCTGGACCAAAGTCTGGCGAACCGTAGTTGCCGTGAAAGTCGATTAGCGGATGACGCAACGAAAACGGTTGGGCCATGCGCACGAGTGCGTCATAAATTGCGCCATCACCGTGCGGGTGATAACGCGCCATCGTGTCGCCAGTTACGCGCGCGCACTTTACAAACGGGCGATCTGGACGAAAACCTTGTTGATGCATATCCCAGATAATTCGACGGTGTACTGGTTTTAACCCGTCGCGCACATCTGGCAGCGCTCG
>CAMAWU010000021.1 GCA_945862025.1 Ferrithrix thermotolerans DSM 19514
TGGCCACCAGGTAAATACTTTCGCGCCTGCTCGTAATATTTGCGACTCGCAGGATTGCGATCAGCAAAATCACTTCGCGCCTTAATAACCTTCGCGTCCGACATTGCTTAATATTAGTTACACAGCTCACAAGGAAATACCTTTGATTCGGTTTTGTTACCCGATTTAGTGGATATTAGGCTGTGGCGTGTGCGGTTAGTAAAAAACCACAAATTCACCTACCTGCTGATACCACTACCTGCACTCGCCTTTTCTTTGTTCGCGATATTGCCTGCTAGCGCTGCAAATATTTTTAACAAATCAAATGGTGCGCTTTCTGCTTCACCATCAACAACGGCCGAAATAAAAGCACCCGCAACCACGTCAGCACCGGCACCAACACAAGCACCCGCGACAACAGCCGAAACAAAAGCGCCCGCGGTAACACAACCGCCGACAACACAAGCACCCGCGACAACAGCCGAAACAAAAGCACCTGCGACAACACAGACACCGATAACACAACCGCCGACAACACAAGCACCCGCGACAACGCCACCGACACAACCGCCATCATCCACCGGCTCAACACCAATAACCGCAACAACAAAAGCGCCCGCAACTACGTCAATTTCGCAACCGCCATCACCAACCGGCTCAACACCAGCAACACAACCAACAATTGGACCAGGTGTCGGCGGTGGCACTGGGACTGGCACAGGCACAGGCACAGGCACAGGCACAGGTACAGGTACTGGTACTGGTACTGGTACTGGTACTGGCGCAATCTCACCAAACAAAAATTCAAATACGCCGACTACGTTGAAGATATCAACAGGATCACAACTAACTTCACCACCTCTCGCCACCGGGAAATCATCAACACCATCGTTGACACCAGGGCAGTCAATACCGGGACAATCAATACCGGGACAATCGTTACCAGGGCAATCAATACCCGGGCAGTCAATACCGGGACAATCAATACCTCAGCAAGATCCAAAATCTAACGTTCAAACGAGCATGCCGTTACCGAACAATAACCAACAAGAAGGTCAAAATAATGACGCCCAAGTAAGGGCAGCCAATGTGGCGCAGAATACTGAGACGATTACCGAAGTAGTCAACATCGTTGCAGAGGCACTCGCCGAACCAGAAAAACTAGAAGCTCTTAGCACTCAAGAGGTCGAGCAAATTTTTGATGAACTAATAGTTACCGATCTGACGCCTGAACAGGCCGAAGAATTAGTTGAAACTCTTGTCAAGGCTCCTATGAAAGTAAAAAAAGCCTTTGAAGCGAAAGTGAATATATTTAGTGGAGAAGTTGATGACTATGTTCCAACCAATCAGTCGATACCTGTAAGTGAGCGTAGGACACTGATTGCAGTTGGTAATACACTTAGCGCGGCAGGAATGTTTATACGAAGAAGGGAAGACTAGAAATGATTGCAAAGTTTAGAAAGATTCGTTTTGAAATCGGAAGAGTTGGGTTCACCCTTGGCGCATCTTGCATCACTATCTTGACACTCTCAGGGCAAACGAAAAAATGGGCAATTATTTTTACAGTTATCGCACTTACTTTACATATAGCAAATGCGGTGCTTGATTCAGACTCGGATGACAAGCCAAAGCCAATTGAATAATGAACTATTTTAAACTTTTGCTATCACCGGTATTGGTGTTGGTGCAAAAATAGAAATCAGGACCGCTAATTAATTGAATGCGATTGCGCCCAGGCGTTAGCAAGTTGCGCATAATGCCCATTGAGTGCGAGCAATTCACTATGAGTACCAAGTTCAGCAATTCGCGCGTCAGAGACAACAGCAATTCTGTCTGCACGCTGAACTGTTGAAAGGCGGTGAGCAACGACGATAACGGTGCGCCCCGCCATCAAACGCTCGAGAGCACGCTCAACTTCGGCTTCGGTGCCCGGGTCAAGATTTGAAGTTGCCTCATCAAGTACAAGCACGGCCGGGTCAACAAGCGCAGCGCGTGCAAGAGCAACCAATTGACGCTCGCCCGCTGAAAGTCGACTGCCTCGTTCACGAACCTGCGTGTCGAGCCCATCAGAAAATTGTGCGAAGTGTTCGGTAGCCCCAATTGCGGCTATCGCTGATTCGATTTCGGCGTCAGTCGCGTCAGCGCGGGCGATGCGCAAGTTATCGCGAATTGATCCGTTAAACAAAAAACCTTCTTGCGGCACAACCACGATTCGGTTACGCAGAGAATTCATCGTTGCCATTTTTAGATTCACTCCGCCAAATTCGACGGTGCCAGTTTGCGGATCATAAAGTCGCGCCATCAATTTTGCCAGCGTTGATTTGCCTGCACCTGTTGGCCCGACGAGTGCAAGTTTTTCGCCGACGCCAACGGTGATTGAAACTTCATCCAATACAGGCTCTGGCGAAGCATCATAAGCAAACGAGACGCCACTGACTTTTAGTTCACCGGTTTTCGGTAGATCGATTGCCGCAGGGTGCTCATCGACCTCGGGCACAGCGTCCAAAATTGAGAAGAGTTTATTGAGCGCAGCACCAGCCGACTGCACCGTGTTATACAACTGCGAAAGTTGCTGAACCGGATCAAACAAACTTGATAGCAAAAGCACGAACGCGACAACCGTGCCGAGAGTGACCGTGCCGCGATGAACGAACCAACCGCCGATGCCAATCATCAAACCGCTGGCCAGCACACCGGAGAACTCAATGAGCGCGAAATACCATGTTGAAACGCGAACGCTTTTTTCGTGACTTGCAAAAAGAGAGCGGTTTGAAATCTTGAATTTGCGAATGGCCTCTTCTTCTTGGGCGTAAGCCTGAATGACTCGAACCGTTGTGATGCCCTCTTGTAGTGCCGAAAGATTGGCGCCAACACGTTCGCGCACAACTAGATATGCCTTGTTTGAATCATGCTGAAACTTAATTGAAGCCAAAATCAATATTGGCATCACGATTAATGCGACAATTGTCAATTGCCAACTCAGCAAGAGCAACACGATTATTGAAAAAATCAGCATCAACGCAGCCGACAAAAACTGAAGTAAACCAAACTGTACGAGTTCTGACATTGACTCAATGTCTGCTGTCATGCGCGCAACGAGTACACCGGCTTTGTTGCGGTCAAAGAATGCCATCGACTGCCGTTGCATTTGCCTGAACACGGCGAGTCGCAAAAGGCGCAAAAATGACTCTCCGGTTCGATTGACAAACACAAACAACAGTCGGCCGAATGAATATGTGAGTGAAACAACAATTAGGTAAAGGACTACAGACTTATTTAGTTCACCTGAATTTTTGGCTCTGATTCCGGCATCAATGCCGTGGCGAACGATTATCGGCGCCGACAAAGTTGTCGCTGTTGTGACCATTACGCACGCAAACGAGAGGTAGATCGTCTTTCTAAAAGGTGCCGCCATTTTGAACACGCGACCGATAATTGTGCGAGCCTGTGCACGACTAAGACGGTCTTCGTCGCTGACTCCACCGGCGTGCCACATATTATTTGACGCTCTCTGTGGTTCGCTGAGTTTTTGATCGCTCCATGCTTGCGAGAACTTCGCGATAGCGAGTGTTACTCGCCACCAATTCATCGTGCGTGCCAATGGCTGCGATTGTTGAGTCGTCAATAAATACAACGCGTTGCGCCAACGCAATTGTGCCAGGCCTGTGGGCTATCACGATAGTTGTTCGACCGCTCATCACCGTGCGCATCGCATCGCGAATTTCGCCTTCTTTGCTCGGGTCAACGGCACTCGTCGCATCGTCGAGCACCAAAACTCGTGGATCAGAAATAATCGCGCGTGCAATTGCGATGCGCTGGCGCTGACCACCGGAAAGAGAAAACCCGCGCTCGCCGATCACCGTGTCGTAACCATTTGGAAGTTGCAAAATAAAGTCGTGCGCACCGGCAAGTTTTGCGGCACGCTCAAGGTCGGCCTGCGCAGCATTTGGCTTGGCAAACGAAACGTTGTTCGTAACCGTGTCGTTAAACAACACCGTGTCTTCGAATACGACACCAATTTGTTGTCGCAAATCGCGAAGTTTAAGTTTGCGAATGTCTACACCGTCGAGAAATATGTGGCCATTATTGGTATCGTAAAAACGCAGCAACAACCGAGTGACGGTTGATTTACCCGATGCAGTCGCGCCTACAATTGCGATCGACTCGCCTGCAGCAATATCTAAATTGAAGTTTTGCAGAACTGGTTGCTCTGGATCGTAGCCAAACTGCACATGGTCAAACTTGATCGCGCCAAGTTGCGAATCAGTTGCGCGTGGCAAAGCCTTAGCAACTTGCGGGTCGGTGATTTCTGAACTCGTTGAGAGTACTTCTTGAATTCGCACCAGTGCTGCCGCCGCACGTTGACCAAGTGCAACAATCATGCCTATATTTCGCAACGGCCAAACCAACAATGTCAAATAAACATTGAATGCAACGAGATCGCCAATTGAAAGTTGACCAGATAAAACTCGGTGTCCGCCCACCCCGAGCACGCCGACTGCGCCAAGTGCTGGCAACACATCAATTGCTGGCAGAAAATTACTGCGAATCTTCGCGGCTTTCATCGCTTCGCCGAATATATCGTTGGCTTCTTTCTCAAGTTTTTCGAATTGCACTTGTTCAGCACCGAAACCTTTAACCACCCGAACACCCGAAACTGATTCTTCAACGACATTGGCGAGTTGGGCTTGCTCGGCTTGAACTGCAACCGAAATCGGATGAATTCGATTGCTGAATCGGCGCGCCGAAATATTAACGAACGGCAATGGCAACATCGCGACGATTGCTAAAACTGGGTCGGTGATAAATAAAATTGTCGCGACCGCAAAAATTTGAATGACGTTAGACAGCGTGATCGGAATCATCACAATGAACGCTTGAATCTGCATCAAATCACTCGACGCACGACTCATCAATTGCCCAGTTTGCGCTTTGTCGTGGTAGCCGATGTTTAATCCGAGAACATGTGAGAACAACTTTTCACGCAAAAGCGTTTCAGCCCAACGGCTTTCGCGAAACGCCACATAGCGACGAAGCCCAGAAAGAACGCCGGTAACGACACCCAAACACGCAATAGTTACAGCCCACCCAAGAAGTGGTCCATCTTTTTCGATGCCATTGTTAATTGCAAATTTTGTGACTTGCGGAATCGCCACTTTGAACGACGCCCAGGTAATGCCAATAATTCCACCGATGACAAGATTTCTGCGTTGATCGCGCAGTAAACCGCGAAGAAGTTTCCAGCCTTCGCTGCGCTGTGTTTGCTCAAGTTCGAGACGCGCGGAAACCTCAGAATCGGTTTCGCTTACTGACATAAATTAACCCGCGGTTGGTGCAAGTGCTTCGGCGCAATCCCAGAATTTAACTTCTGGATCAAACGCAACAATTGCAAGCGACGAAGTCGTGACACCGTTGTCAAAATATCTTTTAATTGTTTCACGACATTTGGCTGCGCTGCCATGAACAAATAATTGATCAACAACTTCGTTTGGTATTGCCGCAACCGCACCTTTGCGATCGCCAGCCTTCCAGAGATCCCACATTGGCTGAAGCATTTCTGCGCGACCAAGCCAACGATGAAACTCGGCATATACAGGAACCGTTAAATAGGCGGCGATCAGCCGTTTTGCTGACTCGCGAACAAGATCCGTGTTTTCGCTTGGGCAAACAAAAATTCGCGCAACAATTTCTCGCTCACCTGGATTTTGTGATTTCTTTGCTGCGTCGTTGACCACACCGACAACTTTCGTGACATCATCTGCCGATAGCCAGTTGATGATCGCGCCATCGGCTTCGCGACTCGCAAGTTTTAACATTCCTTCACGCAATGCAGCGACCAAGATTTGAGGCTTAGTCTCTGGTCGAATGCCGAGACGAAAACCGTCAATTTTAAACGTGTCGTATTGCTTTGTGATCTTTTCACCAGTCAATGCATCCTGTAAAAACCGTACGATGTCACGAACTTTTTTATACGGCTCAACAAACGGAATTGCATTCCAACGCTCAACAATGACATTGCTCGACGAGCCAATACCGATCGCAAATCTTCCTGGCGCGGCATCAGCGAGAGTCGCAACACTTTGCGCCATCAATGCCGGAGACCGTGTGTATGCCGGCACGATCGCAGTGCCAAGTCGCAAGCGCGGCTCCCATGCCGCAGCCATTGCAAGCGGCGTGAATGCATCAGCACCATCTGCTTCTGCAGACCAAATATCGGTGTACCCAAGATCAGCAAGTTTTTTGTAGTTGTCGCGTTGCTCGTGTAAGTGCCCTGGCAACGGCACAGTCATTCCGGGTCGTTGTTGCATCTACTTATTATTCCACTTTCGCGCTTTACAACTCTGACTGGCGGTTGCCATCAATGTTCCGTCTTGCGCGAACATATTGACTCGGCCGTGTCCGAATCCACGTTCTATGGCGTCTATATATATGTCTAGTAATACCCATTTTGTCGGTACAAGTTTGACAATGCGGATTGTGTTGTCGAGGCTGTTGCCACCCGCGGCGAGACCCAGTGCTTGACCGATTGCCATTGGCACGAAGTCGCCGAGAATACCAAGCGCAGTTGCGTCGACATCTTCAATCAACGCAGGAATGTGCGCCCACATCACAACATTGCCATCGCTAAGTGAGCCATCAAGTTGCGACATATTGCGACCCTTGACGACGCGTTGCTGAAGTGAATCGTGAATTGTTCCTGGCGAATCGTGAATGTGCTGACGCGGCGGAACGTTCTCAGGAGCAGGCACCTCTGGCATTTTTATGAACTGACCAGACGCTTCAAAATTACGATCGCCAAAAGCGGCATTAACAGTAAGAATTTCGCGATCACCAACGCGAGCGACGGCGCGACCTTGCGTGATCTGCGGACCATTGACAACGAGAGTTACATCAATCTTGACGAGTTCGTTTGTTTTAGCGAAAGACAAATATTGCGCCGTTGCCCAAACTAAGTTGCGTTTCGAAACTGTTTCAAGTGCACTAATGCAAGCACCGAGACCTGCACCGCCAAACAGAAAAGAACCACCCGTTGAAATGCGAAGGTCGACCGGCATTTCGAAACTTAAAGTCTCGCCGACACGATTTAATCCAAGAAAACTGCGACTATCCACCACTTCACTCTAATAAGTTGAAGTGCAATGCAGACTAGTTTTAATATATGACAGATACCCCATGGCACGGCGACGCAGTTTCGCTAGTTGAGGCATTTCGAAATGGTGAGCGCTCGCCACTTGAAGAATTGCGCGCAACGTTTGATGCGATTTCGCAAAGCAAACTCAACGCGTTTTGTTTTTTAGATCAAGAAGCCGCCGAGCGTGATGCAAAAAATGCAGATACTTCGTTGCCATTCGGTGGCGTGCCATTTGGCATAAAAGAACTTGACGGTGTAGCTGGATGGCCCGACACTGAAGCGTGCGTGGTTTTTGCAGACAGAATTTCAAAAACAACTGATACGCAAGTCAATCGAATTTGTCGCGTCGGTGGTGCAGTGAAAGTTGGTCAGACAAACGCCAGCGAATTCGGTGGTGTGAATTTAACGCGGACGATTTTGCACGGCGCAACTCATAACCCGTGGAAACATGGTCATACACCAGGCGGATCTTCTGGCGGCACTGCATCTGCCGTTGCTGGCGGTTTGGTAAGTATCGCAACTGGCGGCGACGGTGGTGGGTCAATTCGCATTCCGGCGGGGTTCACAGGCCTCGTTGGATTAAAAGCAACTTTCGGTCGCATTCCGCGCGGACCCGGTGCTTCAAATGGAAACTTAACAACTGTGACTGGTTGTCTTTCGCGAAGCGTGCGCGACACGGCGCGATGGTTTGATGTCGTCAACGGGCACGAAGCGCATGACCCGCTGAGTTTGCCGCGCGTTTTCGGATGGGAAGCCGGACTCGGAAGCGTGGCGACAAAAGGTTTGCGTGTTGCTGTTGTGCCAAATTTTGGTGGCGGAGTTGTATCGCCTGCAATGTGGGAAGTGATCGAGCGTGCCGCTGAGAATTTAATTGCAACCACTGGGTTGCAACGACGCGAGTCAGTTGACGTTTCGTTGCCGCGACTTGGTGCTGCGTGGTCGATAACCGGTTCGGTTGCGATAAGAACTGCTCTGAAAGATTATTGGCCTGCGTGTGCTGATCAATTGACGCCAGAAATTCGTTACGGCCAGAAGATGACTGAAAATCTTTATGGCGCAGAGGCACGTGGAAAATTTGAACAGCGACGGATTGAACTCAATAATCGAATGGCACAAATTTTTAGTGAAGTTGATTTAATAATCACGGCAACAAACCCAGATATTGCATTCAATGCCGAAGGACCACTGCCAGATACTTTTGGCGGGCTCGTGGCGGGTGCTCGCAACAACGGTGTACTGACTTTTCCTGCAAATATTTATGGCAACCCTGGCATTTCAGTGCCGGTTGGTTTAGTTGATGGTTTACCCGTTGGCATGCAAATCATGGCGCGGCATTTCGAAGAACCACTACTTCTCGAACTCGCCCTTGCTGTCGAGCGCACCCAACCCTGGCCACTCGTAGCCCCTTAACCTCTCAGATGAATCAGCTGAGTAGTTTGCAAAATTCGGAGACGACTCGCTTCCGCCAAGACATTCAGTTGCTGCGCGCAATCGCAATTCTTTTCGTAGTTCTCAACCACATTGACTTTGCGTTTCTTTCGGTGCCCGCCGGATACCGCGGAGTAGATGTATTTTTTGTCGTATCAGGCTTCGTGATTATGTCATCAATTCTGAGACAAGAGTCTGAAGGTCAAAGATTCTCATTGTTGAAGTTTTTTAAACGACGCGCACAGAGGCTCTACCCTGCTTTTCTTGTTGTAATCATATGCGTTTTCGTTGTTTCGTTTCTCACACAATCTTTCATTCACGTGCAACAAGAAACTGCCCGTACAGGTGTCGGAGCTTCATTATTCTTCGCAAATTACGTTCTGCTCGCACGAAAAATTGACTACTTCAATCCGCTTTATCCAAACCCATTAACTCATACTTGGTCTCTTTCTGTTGAGGAGCAGTTTTATATCACACTAGGAATCTTATTTCTTCTACTGAGAAAATTTAAAGTTCGTCTCTCTAGTTTATTTACAATGTTTCTTGTCGCAGCGATTGCTGCACTCAGTCTTTACAGCTGCTTGAACTTTCGAAATCTCCCTAATGCTGAAAGATTTTTTCCAGATCCAAACCTATTTCCTTTTTACTCTTTCCACTCCCGGGCATGGCAACTATTGGCTGGAGTTTTCGTCGCACAATTAATCGAAAGAATTCCGAAGAATAACTTCAAATATCAAGCACGAATCGCACAGGTCGTCGCAACTATTTCATTCTTAGGAATCTTAAGAAGCCTTATTGTCGGTGCGCGAGAGCACCAACTTGGGCAAGATGCGCTCATAATCACGTTCTCGACAGCGCTCTTCATTTTGTCAATGCCATTCGCATTTAAGAACCCAAACCAGATACGTCTTCCAAAAATTATTGGGTGGCTGGGCGATCGATCATATTCGGTTTACCTAGTTCATTGGCCGATTTTTCTTTTGGGTCAACAAATTTTTGGAACAACATCAGCTCTAAAATTTTTGCTCTTAGTGCTCACAATCATTGGGTCTGAGTTTTTATATAGAAATTTTGAATATAAATATCATTACCGCGAAGATGGAGAAAACCGAAATATCTTGAAACTGTTTTTTGTCGGGCAATTAACCACCTTGTGCCTCATGCTCGCACTGTTGGGCTTTGGCAATCTGCGTTACAACCAAACTCAGGCATATCCCGCGTGGAAACGAATACCTGAAGGTTGTACTGGCCCCGTCATGGGTTGTGACATCGACTTTCCAAATTCGACTGGTGTCGCACTTCTTGAAGGTAATTCACATGCTGGATCCATTGTGCACACTTTTATTAAAATTACTCAGGAACTAAGACTTAGCAGTCGAGTTTGGACAGGTCACGAAGATATTCAGCCTGATGGCACAGAATTATCTGATAGTGATCAGTTTTATATATTCTCTTATTATCGAGATTCATATAAAGATGAAATTGAGAAGTCGTATGCCGAACACTGGGAAAGTTATCTCAAAAATCCAAGGGTGAAAAATTTAACTGTTTTTCTAGATAATCCTTATATGCAGAGTTGGAGATTCCCATCTTTAATCAGTCAATCATCTGATCAGTCGCGCACTCGCTCAGAACAATTGCGCAACAAATTGCGACTTACTTTGCTGCAGGCTCTTCAGAAAAAATATAATAATCTGACAATTATTGATCCTTTTGATTCGCTATGTGATCAAAAAACTTGCTTTGGCGGCAAAAATGGAAAAGTTTGGTATTTGGACGAAGATCATTTAACAGTTTCAGGTGCATCCCAACTTGAATCCGTGATTCGCAAAACTCTAATTGCGGCGCAGGCAAATAAATAATACAAAAATTTATTGGCGGTGTGACAGAGCGCCAGATTCAGTCGCGGGAGAAAACTAGAGGCGGCGCAGGTATTCGGCTGCGGCGTCTGGGCCGAGTTCGGCGAGTTGCTTTGTTTTAAATTCTTCGCGCATTTTTGATTTCGGATGAATATAACCGGCGCCAACCACGACTTCATCTTTGCCGCACATTACATATCTAGAAATTCGCTGACCATGCGGCGACAGCGACTTCCATTGCTCGTAAGGCATCGAACGAACAACCGCTTCACTGCGAAACCATGGTGCGAAATATTCAATGTTCGGCATCGCTCGAACATCGCAAGACAAATTAGGTGTTCCACCGTGCCAACAACGCAAATCACGAATGATTGCTGACCCTGCGGGAGCCGGACAAAGTGTGCTGAGTTTCATCCACTGTGGTTCGTTGTACAAACTCGGGATTGGCTCTCGTGAATTTTGAGTGCCAGGAATCTGTCGTATTGGTCCGTTCTCGGGAGTTAAATCAATCATCGGAAAATTAATTGTCACTGCGGGTACAGGCATCTCGCGCATAGTTATTCGGCCACTCGGGTCGTGCGGCTCTGCCCAAGTGTTATCTGAATGCAAACCTTGATATTCGATAGAACCAGGCATCGCAATGTCGCCTCCCCCACCAATCACGATGTAATTTGGCGATCCAAAAATTGCTGTGATTATTGGCGTCGTCGTCGGCATGTCAATTAATTCAACCCATTCATTTGCGTGCAACATGTGACGCGATGCAGAACTGCTGCCGAACGAATAACGATGCGGCAAACCACCTGCACCACCGCCCACTGAACAATCTGGATCAACTGCCAGCATCTCATCAATCGAACGGTTAGCAGCAATTCGCATTCGTGTAAGTTGCTCGGGCTTAATTGCATCAGCGACTACGACAAAACCGTCACGATGAAATAATTCAGCAGCACGTTCAACTTCTGTATGCGAAACAACTTCAAGTCCGCGTATTCCATTTGTAAGTTTCAATTTCTCTCGAAGTTGCACGACATTTGGATCATCGTGCGTGCGCGTCCAACCCGCGCAAGACGGGTCTCCCGCAACTAAATTTCTATGCTCTGGGGTTGTTTCAATTTCATTTTCGGGAGTATCTAGACCTAGCGGATTGTCGTTGTACTTTAAGTTTTCTGCAGATGCCCTATTGGCATGACCATTCGGTGGCACCGACGAATGCCAACCCTGTCGCCCGACTTTGATTGCCTGTTTAGTTGCGGCATCCCATTTGTCGTCAACCTTGTAATCGCCGTTCACCAGAGCGATAGTAGACGAAATCTAATTTTGTATCAATTTAAAATTAGAGTGCGAGAATTGCGCGCGCAACAAGATCTGTACCAAATGCTGTGAGAATCGCCAAATAACTCAAACCAGTTGCCGCCATAACTGCCGAGTAACTCCGCTCTTTCAAAGCGGCGCGAGTGAACCACGCAAGCACACCAGTTAGTGCCGCACATCCGACCCAGAAATATCCAAGGATGCCGTTCCAGCCGTCATCGATCGTGCCGTTGAGCACGCTGATCATTCCGGTTGGCAAAAGCATTACTGCAATTTCGAGTGGCCAAATAATCAACAGTGTGTTCGTTAATTCATTGAGAAGTTTTCGAGTCATGCCTGGTTGCACTAGATACCAGTGTCCGAGCAACATCAAATCTGTAACCGCACCAAGAAATGCCGCACCAACAACTACTCGCAACAAATCAACAAAATTTGCACTGTTGTTTGCAACTACGGAAGCAACTAATCCGACTGCGCCGATTGCCACCGCAACCAAATCAAATTTTGCAGATTTTTTGGCCAGTGTCGCAAAAGCAATTAAAGCAACTGCAATACCGGCAAGTTCACGGATTAGAACTTTGTCAAAAAAGAAACCCGCGGCAACTGCGAGAATTGCAAGCGAGCCAAAAACCCCACGCAATAGTTTTGAATAACCAATTGAAATTTCTTGACTACGAAGTGTGAACCACAAAAAAGCAATTCCACCAGTTGCCCACTGCAGTAAAAATGTCGCGGCGTCTAGGCGCATCAACCGACAACGACTAGTGAGTGATCAACATTGTTCATCGAAACTGGGCCGGCATCAGTGGCGACAACAATGTCTTCAAGACGCATACCCCATTTGCCTGGCAAGTAGATGCCGGGTTCAACGCTAAATGCATGACCTGCAGCAATCGTTAACTTATTGCCACTGACCATGTATGGCTCTTCATGCGCTTCCATTCCTATGCCATGACCTGTGCGGTGGATAAAGAAATCACCGAATCCAGCATCATCAATAATTCTGCGCGCTGCTGCATCAACTGATTCACAAGTTGCACCAACAACGCCAGCCTTAACGCCAGCGGCCTGTGCGGCGTGTAAAACAGAATACGCACTAGTGATTTTTCGAGATGGTGTACCGACAAACACGCACCGAGTGATGTCGCTGCAATATCCGTTCATCGTGCCGCCGAAGTCGCACAATATGATTTCATTTTTTTGAATAATTCGAGAGCCGGCGTGGTGATGTGGACTTGCAGCATTTTCGCCTGCGGCAACAATTGCGAAGTTAACGACATCATGGCCTTGCTCAAGTAGGCGCGCCGAAATGTCTGCCGAAACTTGCGCTTCGGTGCGACCAACGAGATCAATCTCACCAGCCTGAAGTTGCATTGCTACCCGATCGGCTGCCGCACCAGCTAAACGCAGTGCTTCAATCTCATTTGCATCTTTGGCCATACGCATTGGGCCGACAACATCAACGGCTCGAACGAACTTTGCGTTAGACACGAAACCCATCAACTCAACCAAAAACCTTGCCCACATTTGATCGCCAACTGCAATAGTTTTTGCACCGCCTAAAAGTTTGGCAACAATCGAAACAGGGTTTTCGGTTTCGCCCCATGGCACGATGCGAAAAACATCGTCGAACGGAGTTACTCGCGGTGCTTCAAGCCTTGGCACAACCAACGCCGCCACCGATTCGTGAGTTACCACGAACATTGTTAAACGCTCGAGTGGCATCGCGTAATAACCAGTCAGATATGGCAAATCATGACCGACGCTGAGTAGCGCAGCATCAATTGATCGGCGTTGCATCTCTTGACGCACACGCGAGATTCGCGACGCATAAAGCGCACTTGAACTTAAAGTTTTACTAGTAGTCATTTAACGATGATCATTTAACTAATCGGCCCGCTTGATAATCGGTTACTGCGTCAACGATTTGCTGTCGCGTGTTCATAACAAATGGACCATAACGCAATTTATTTTACGCACTGTGATGTTCATGATCGAATACTCACGAGTTGAACAGAAACAGTTTGCTCGGCTGCATGCTTGGCATGATAACTAGATCTTGTCAACGGACTCGCTTCAACATGTTTAATGCCAAGTTTTTCACCAAACTCGGCGTAAGCCGAAAACTCTGAAGGGTCTGCCCAACGCACAACAGGCAGATGATCTTGCGTTGGCCGCAAATATTGACCAATTGTGACAATCTGCACACCAACAGACGCGAGATCAATCAGAGTTGCCTCAACTTCGTCTTGTGTTTCACCAAGACCCAACATAAAACCAGATTTCGTGACTAGACCTGCGGCGCGAGCACGAGCCAAGACAGACAAACTTCTCGCATAACCCGCCGATGGACGAACTTGGCGTTGTAACCGCGCAACTGTTTCGATGTTGTGATTCAGAACATCTGGTCGCTCTAGAAAAATTGCGTCGAGTGCATCACTGCCTTTGGCGTCTGAAATTAAAGTTTCAACACGTGTCTTCGGTGAGATACGTCGAATTTCACGAACGCATTGTGCGACATGCGCCATTCCGCCGTCGGCTAAATCATCGCGTGCGACCATTGTCAAAACAGCATGTTCGAGTTTCATTTGAAGAACGGCTTGAGCAACACGAAGAGGTTCGCTTACGTCGGGCGCAAGTGGTTTGCGTGTGTCAATTAAACAAAAGCCGCATGCACGCGTGCATCGCTCGCCGAGAACCATCATCGTTGCGGTGCCGTCAGCCCAACATTCTGACAAATTCGGACAACCAGCCTCTTCACAAACAGTTACAAGATTCAAATCACGCAAAGTTTTTTTGGTTGCCAGAACTTCTGGGCCATGATTGACATGCGGTCGCAACCACTCAGGTTTGCGCGCGGTGATCTGGATATTTGACTCGTCATTAGGATTTTCACTTACTGCCGCCAACGCCACATCATGGCGATCGAAGTAGCCATTTGTCCAACGCTTGGCTGCCAATTTTGCAACCACATCAGCAACTTGCTGAACTGAAAAGTTGAAGCCAAGTTCGGCGAGCGATGTGACTGGGTGCTCGGCGATGCCACAAGGCACGATGTGTTCGCGCATATAACTGAGATCTGTCGAAACATTTAATGCAAACCCGTGCATCGTGCGCCCACGTGAAACTCGAACACCGATTGCACAAATCTTTTTCGGAGTTGCCGACTGATGATCAATCCAAACACCTGGGTAGCCGGCGAGTCGTCCAGCATTAATAACACCAAGACGAACAAGCGTGTCAATAACAAGTTGCTCAACACCGCAAACATATGCCTGCATATCGGCCGGCCCGCCAACACCATGTTTTGCCTCAAGCGAAAGTATCGGGTAGACAACTAGTTGACCTGGGCCGTGGTAAGTGATGTCACCGCCACGATTGACTTTTACAAGTTCGGCTCCAACTTGTTTTGGGTCGCACTTGAGATTATTTTTCAGATCAGCACTTGGTCCATACGTGAAAACATGTGGATGCTCAAGCATCAGCAAGTGCTGATTTGATGACTGCGAGAACATCGCAGTTTGTACTGCTAGTGCTTCGCGATAAGGCACCTTGCCAAGCCAACGAATATTAAGTTTCGTTGTACCTTTTGTATCTTGGCGCGACACGAATTAGATCTCCGCTGACCAATCCTGTGTTTCAAGAACTCGCTTTACTTTTGCGAGAAATCCTGCTGCGTATGCTCCATCGAACGCACGGTGATCCCAACTCATTGCAAGATTGCCAACTGGATGAATTGCAATGCTTTCTGAGCCATCGCTAAGTCGAGCGACAACTGGCTTACGGACAATCGCATCGGTCGACATAATTGCAACCTGTGGCTGATTGATGATCGGCATCGTCAAAACAGAGCCAGCAGATCCGTTGTTCGAGATCGTAAATGTTCCACCTTGAATTTCGTCTGGGGTTAATTTTCGCCCACGAGCACGCGTTGCAAGATCAGAAATTTCGCGAGCGATCGCACGCAACCGCTTGCCATCGGCACTGCGCACAACAGGCACGAGCAAACCATTGAATTCAAGATCAACCGCAATGCCCAGGTCGACATAATTGTGAACGACCAACTTGTCGGCTTCGATACTCGCATTGAGATTTGGATACTCGGCAAGGGCATCAACAATTGCACGCGCGATGAACGGAAGATAAGTCAGCGTGAAACCTTCGGCTTGCTTCCATTGATCTTTGACTTCATTTCTAGTCGCATCAACATTTGCATAGTCAACTTCGACAACGCTGAAAGCATGAGCACTTACTGCCTGCGACATAATCATGTGCGCTGCAGTGAGTTTGCGAATTTTTGTGAGCGGAATAATTGTTTCGCGCTCTGAGCTTTGCGTCAACTTTGGTGCTTGAACAACCGGCGCAGGCTGTGAAACTGGTGCGGGCGCTTGAATAACTTGCGGCGCGGGCGCTTGAACTACTGGTGCGGGCGCGGGTACTTGAACAACTGGCGCGGGCGCTGCGATAACTGGCGCAGGCGATGCGACAACCGGTGCCATAATTTGTGGCGCCGATCCATTTTTGTCGATGTAATCCAAAACATCTTCACGCGTAATTCGACTGCCAGGACCTGTGCCGATAAGTGCGTTGACATCAATGCCGTGATCCGAAACAAGTCGACGCACAACTGGTGAAAGTAATTTATTTGATGCGTTCGCCGGTATTTGAGTTCGTGTTGCAGTTGCAACATTGGCGACAGGTTGTGCGGCACGAATTGGCTGGGGTTGCGCTACTGGTGCTTGAACTACCGGCGCGGGCGCAACCGGCACGACTACTGGTGCAGGCGCAACAACAGGTGCAACAGCAGAACCCGCGGTAGCCGAGCCAACAACTGCAATTACGGTTCCAACAGAAACTGTTTCACCTTCTTTGACACGAATTTCAGTCAGAGTGCCAGCAACTGGCGACGGAACTTCAGTGTCGACTTTGTCGGTAGAGACTTCGAACAAAGGCTCGTCAGCAGCGACCGTATCGCCTACCTTTTTAAACCAACGCGTGATTGTTCCTTCGGTGACAGTTTCGCCAAGTTGTGGAAGTGTGATATCAGCCATTTGATTCTCTTTCTAACTAGTCGTGTTTAAGATTGTTTTAAGATCGTCATGCATTGAAACTTCTGCCAGTCAACGAGAGAATTGTCTCGCCGAATAGTTCACTAAGACTTGGATGTGGCATTACAAATTCGGCGATCTCGTCAACTGAAGCTTCCCAGTTAACGGCTAAATAGCCTGCGGCTAGTTGCTCTGTAACCCAGGGCCCGACCATATGCACACCAAGAACTTGACCAGCAGAACCATCTGCATTTTTTTTCGCGATCACTTTGACAAGCCCATCTATCTCACCAAGAATCATCGCTCTAGAGTTGGCACGAAATTGATGCTTTGCGACAACTACATCATGACCTGCATCGCGCGCTTGCTCTTCTGATGGACCAGCCCATGCAACTTCTGGATGACAATAAATTGCCCATGGCACGCGGTCATACATAATTGGAGTTGCATTTTCGCCTCGCAAATGTTTGATTGACAAAATTGCTTCGGCATATGCAACGTGTGCAAGTTGCGGAGTATTGATTAGATCACCGATCGCATAAACGCCAGGTTCACCTGTTTGGCAATATTCATCTACTGCCACAAATCCGCGATCGTCGACTTTAACTGCCGTGCCACTCAGGCCTAGCGCATCAGAAAAGGCGCGACGCCCAATTGACATAATCACGACATCAATAATCAGCGGATCACCAATCGCAAAAGTTATTTGTGTCGAACCATCTGGCAACGAACTTTGACCAGTAACGACAATGCCAGTTTTGATACTGATTTTCTTTTTTGTGAAACTCTTAACAACAACGTTTGCAACGTCAGGGTCTAGACCAGGCAAAATTTTTGGTGCACCTTCAAGAATTGTGACTTGCGAGCCAAGGTCTGCAAAGGTCGACGCGAATTCGCAACCGATTGCGCCACCGCCAATTACTGCAATCCGCTTTGGAATCGTGTTTAACATCAGTACCTCATCCGAGGTCATGATTGATCCGCCAATCGGAAAACCCTTAATTGTGCGAGGCACTGAGCCACTTGCCAAAATCACATTCGTTGCTTGAATTTTTGTTGCAGTGCCGTCAGCAAGTTGAACATTTACAACTCGGTTGGCTTCAAGCGATCCAGTGCCGAGCAAGTATGTAACTTTCTTCGATTTCGTTAAGCCTGTCAGACCTTTTACAAGACCGTCGACGATTCTCGCTTTACGTGCTTGGCTAACCGAAAAATCGATGCCCGACGAAGTTGCGTTGATCCCAAATTCTGAAGCATGGGCGACATGGCGATTGGCTGCAGCGGTTTCTAAAAATGCCTTTGCCGGGATACAACCGCGATTTAGACAGGTTCCGCCGATTGTGTCGCGTTCGACTAACGCCACGCTCATGCCGCAGGACGCTGCATAAAAGGCTGATGCGTAGCCACCAGGACCTCCGCCGATTACAACGAGATCAAATTGGTCTGCCAAGGTTTCTCTTTCTTGTGAATGCCTTGTTTATCGTAGCCGTTTAGGTTCGTGACCGAACTATGACTTATCGCAGATCTACCGTGACATTAAGAACAGTTGCAAAGAGCCTGCTAGCAAAATAGCCACGCCACAAAGTAATGCAAAAAATATCAACTTTCTAGTGCTCATGAACAATCAGGCTACGGGTGATCTCAGATTATTTCGCCCTAAATGAGTTACTCTTATCGAGGTGAACAAGTCATTGAAACTAAGTGGACAAATATTTGCATCTATTTTAATTCTCACAGTTTTTGGCTGCGGTTCAGATTCCGCAAAACAAACTGACCCTGTAAAAACTTCAGAACAATTGACACAGGCGACACAGGCATCATCGTCACCAGCGATTTTTACCGCGACACTGTTGAGCGGTGAAACATTTGATAGCACGAAAGTTTTAGAGTCGCAGCCACTTGCGCTCTGGTTTTGGGCACCAGGTTGACGGGCATGCAAATCTGAGTCTTCCTCGGTCGAGGCTGCATACAAAACTTTTAAGGGCAAAGTTCAAGTCACTGGCGTCGCATGGAACGGCAGTGGTGGAGACATGCAAGATTTTGTCAACGAAAACGGTCTTACATTTTCGAACATCAACGACTCGGTCGGCGAAGTTTTTGCGCGATTCGATGTGCCGTACCAACCGGCTTGGGTATTTATCGCCAAAGATCGCATTGTCACGACAAGAATCGGTGTGCTTTCAGATTTAGAATTAGAAGCAGAATTAAACAGATTGGCAAGCAACTGATGGGCATTCGCGACTACGGCAAACGGCTTAATGCTGACACGCAAGAGATTGACTCACAGCGACTTTGTCAAAGGTTCAAAGACACTGGCTTCACTGCACTTGAAGACTTGCAGTTGCGAACGCGCACAAAAATTGCTGGAGAAGTTAAACGCATGCGCACCAAACCACGCAGTGGGATACCAGCAGTAGAAATTGTTATCAGTGACGGCACTGGAGAGGCAGTGATTATTTTTAGTGGACGACGCAATATCCCCGGGATTGACCTCGGTCGTTGCATCATGATTGATGGCGTGCCACACCGAGACGCTGATCGCACTGTCGTGCTGAATCCGGCTTACACATTTCTCGCTTAGCGAGAACTAACTAATTTTTTTAGCCAACGAGTATTTTTTGAATTGCAAGTTCTGCGTCTTCTGTTATTAAGACCATAACTTCGTCGCCTGCTCGCAAAATTGTGTCGCTCTCTGGTACCAGAACAACTTCCTTGCGAACAATTGCCACGACTGTCGCGCTTCGAGGAAATTTCAAATCTTTTAATGTCTTATCGCAAGCGGGTGATTCGCTTGCAAGTGTCACTTCTGCTAACTCAGCTTTGCCACCAGCGAAATCCATAAGTTTGACAAAGTTGCCAACAGAAACTGCCTCTTGAACAAGACTTGTAATTAAGTGTGGTGTTGAAACGGCAACATCTACACCCCACATCTCGTTAAACATCCAATGATTTTTTGGATTATTCACCCGAGCAATAACTCTTGGCGCACCGAACTCTTGTTTTGCAAGAAGTGAGACAACCAAATTATCTTCGTCGTCACCGGTTACAGCGGCGACGACATCAGCGTCAGATGCACCAGCGGCACGAAGCACTTCAACATCACATGCATCGCCAAGATGCCAACGCACGCCTTTGGCTTCTTCGGCCTTGCCATAGTCTCGAAATACTGCACGATCATTTTCGATAAGCAAGACATCGTGCCCAGCGGCAACTAGTTCTTCTGCCGTGAAGCGCCCAACGCTTCCTCCACCCGCAACGATTACCTTCATGAGGCGCCCTGCTTTAAGAGGTCGTCTAATTGATTAAGTGAATTAATCTCGACCATAAAATAACCAACATCGCCCTGTTGCACGATTGTTTTTTCATCAGGAATAACTGCGGTACCGAGTCTGCGTATCGCAGAAATACAAGCACTCGCTAAAAGAATTTCAGTTGCCTTCTTGCCGACGAGACTGTTTGGAAACTCACGCTCAATCAGCACAACATTTGAACTGGGGTCTGTCCACTCGACGCTAGAAATATCTGGCAGAATGCGACGCAAGATGCGCTCTGAAGTCCACTTTACTGTTGCGACCGTCGCGACACCTAAGCGCTCATATATCTCAGCACGCTTTGGGTCGTAGATTCGTGCAACTACTTTTTCGATACCAAATTTTTCTCGAGCAACACGAGCAATCAAAATATTTGAATTGTCACCGTTGGTGACTGCAGCCACCGCCTGAGCGCGATCGATCCCGGCTTCCAATAAAACATCGCGATCGAATCCGATGCCGGCAATTGTTAAACCAGAAAAGTTTTCGCCCAAACGCTTAAATGCGTCAGACTTACGATCGATTACGGCAACAGTGTGCCCCGATGCAATTAGTTCTAGTGCGAGAGTTGAACCCACTCGACCGCAACCAACAATTACTACGTGCACAGCCCTAAGCATAAGCCTTTAAACGTGCAAAATACTCATGCTTGTGCGAAGATAGACAACCGATATGGCACTTTCACCGTCTGCTCTAAAACGTTTCTTGATCGGTAAGCCGATCGCCAGTTCGCAAGATCAACACCACCGGCTTTCGAAAAAAATTGCACTTCCCGTTTTTGCAAGTGACGCAATCTCAAGTACTGCCTACGCCACGGAAGAGATTCTGATTGTATTCTTATCGCTGGCCGCAGTTGGCTTGTCTGCATTTGACAATCTGGTGCCAATATCAGTTCTAGTTATTTTCTTATTGATCATCGTCGTCAGCAGTTACCGACAAACTATTTATGCGTACCCAAATGGTGGTGGCAGTTACATCGTTGCTCGCGAAAATCTGGGTCGGTCACCATCGCTTGTTGCTGGGGCATCAATGCTTATTGACTATATTTTGACGGTTGCTGTTTCGGTTTCAGCCGGGGTTGCCGCAATCGTCTCGGCGTTTAGCAGTCTCGCGCCACATCGAGTGACACTCTGCGTCGGATTTATTTTGATAGT
>CAMAWU010000022.1 GCA_945862025.1 Ferrithrix thermotolerans DSM 19514
TCTATCGGTCCCTGAAATTGGACCGCTTACTGAAATGGCCTCAGCCATGATATTTCCTTTCGCGTCTGTGCCGTTCTTTACGGAGTTACAGACTTATGAAGCGAGCAAATTGTCGGTTCCCAGTTGAGAACTTCGTGGACTATCGCGCGAAACTTTTTAGAGCAGTTCGCGAAATCCTCAACTGACAACCAACTACAGATTGCTCGATTGGTTTATGTTGTTATTTTGTTTTTCTTCTTTATGACTATTTAACTAACGACGCAGGCCGAGATCTTCAAGAAGTTTTCGATACTTCTCGATGTTTTGATCTCGTACGTAATCAAGCATTCGTCGGCGACGACCAACCATCATCAACAATCCACGACGTGAGTGGTGGTCTTTGACATGGCTTTTGAGATGCTCGGTCAGACTGTTAATTCGCTCGGTGAGAAGTGCAATTTGTACTTCTGGTGAGCCTGAGTCTTTTGCGTGCTGTCCATGCTTGCTGATGACATCTTTAGTTGGAGAGATCGCCACTTTAATTTTGCCTTTCGAAGTCTCACCCGCAGAAGTTTCTAGCCAGTGAGATATCTGGTCGCCCCGACCTTTTGACCGGTGGCATCAGATCAGAGGATTAGCCCTAATCGACCCCTTCAATCTACGGCACATTCTCAGCGAAACCACCCTGCATTAGTCCCGTCATATAAGTAGTGTCGTAAGGCGTGTTCACTGGAATCGTTGAAGAGCTTGGCAAAGTTGCCGAACGAAGCGGTTCGCGGCTGCGTTTTTCATCCCACAAAGTGCTTGAAGGCTCAGAAATTGGCTCGTCAATCGCTGTCAACGGCTGCTGTCTAACAGTCGTTGAGTTAAATCAAAATTCATGGATGACTGACGTCAGCGATGAAACATTCTCGCGCACAAATCTCGGCGCACTAGTTGTTGGCGATGTAGTCAACCTTGAGCGTCCAATGGTTCTTGGCGACAGACTTGGCGGCCATCTTGTTTTGGGTCATGTTGATGCAGTTGGCGAAGTTGTTGCACCAGTGCCGAACCTGGTTGTGCGAATCCCCCACGACTTAATGCACCTAATCGTTGAAAAAGGTTCTGTCACCGTTGACGGAATCAGCTTGACGGCCTTTGACTTAACAGCCGATACTTTTTCTGTAGCAGTAATACCTCATACGACAGAAGTGACAACATTGGGTGTGCGCAAATCTGGCGACAAAGTAAACATCGAAATGGACATGATGGCCAAACACATCGCGCGAATGAGTTCATCAGCGATAACCACTCAAGGCGCGAAAAGCAAAAAATGGTGGCGACGGTGAACGATCTATCTCAACTGCGACAAAAAATTGATGCAATAGATTTAGCAATTATTAAATTACTCGGCGAACGGATGCAAGTGTGTCGCGAAGTTGCCGAAGTAAAAGCGGGCTCAGCAACTGCGGTAATTCAGCCACAGCGTGTACGTGAAGTGTTGACTGTACGTCGTCAGTGGGCAATCGATAATCAAGTAGACCCAGATTTCACCGAACAACTTTTTCGAATCTTGCTTGCCGAAACTCATCGCATTGAAATTGCTGAAGAACGAGACGAGCCTGCACCAAGCAAAACAGCCGACGCTTTGCGCTCGGCACTTGACACTGTTGCTTGCCGAATTGACCATGTCGTTGTCGCAGTTGCAAACCTTGATGCAGCGATGGATTTTTTGACATCACTTGGTTTCAAAACAACTCGCACCCAAGATCCGGCGATTATCACCGCAGATGCAGGTGGCGTCACTGTGGTTTTGGTTGGCCCAGGCGACCCTGGCGTTGACGCACATTTAGCGGCGCATGGCTCAGGTGTCCAACATATTGCAATCGAAGTATTGAACGCTGGTTTCGTGCAACAAGCACTCGCCGAGGCACAAGTGCCGCTGCTGACAGATGTGATTGTTGATGCCGACGGCCACGAGCAAGTGTTCACGGTGCTTGACCCATCAACGGGTGTGCAACTTGGTTTCATCTCGCGCACCGGTCACCGAGTGCCAATTTCTGGTCAAAACGTTCGAGCCCTATTTCGCGCCCTCGCTAAATAGCCCTGGCTTCAAAATTGGCGATTGCACAATTGCGAAGAATGGGGCTACGGTTATAGAGCACGACAGTTACAAGATTCATCACCTCTCTAACACGGTGAAGAACCTTGGTCGAGCGCTCTCAACATAATTTCATCTATCCCTTTTGGAGGGTCATGTTGTCTGAGAGCCATCGCGTACTTGATACGTCATTATCTGAAACCCCAACATCCGAACTAATGCGCCAAGCGCGAGTAATTCGCGATAATGCTTTTGGAAGCCGAGTCACTTACTCACCGAAAGTTTTTATTCCGCTAACGATGCTGTGTCGCGATAAGTGTGGGTACTGCACTTTCGCTCAGCCACCAGCGAAATTAGAAAATCCTTATCTGTTAGCCGAACAGGTTCTAGCAATTGCTAAGCAAGGCGCGAAAGCTGGTTGCCACGAAGCATTGTTTACACTCGGCGAGCGACCCGAATTGAGATACGAAGTTGCTCGCGACTGGTTGAAGCAAAATAACTACGACAGCACCGTGCATTATCTGCACGACATGGCGCAACTGGTGTTAAAAGAAACTGGTTTACTACCGCATGCAAATGCAGGCGCGTTATATCGCGACGAGTTAGAAATGTTGCGTCGCGTCTCGCCTTCACAAGGAATGATGATCGAAACATTGCGTGACGATCTTGATTGCCACCGCGGCGCGCCCGACAAAGAGCCACAACGCCGTCTCGACACATTAAATTTTGCTGGTGAATTGAAAATTGCATTCACGACCGGCATCTTGGTCGGCATCGGCGAAACTCGTAATGATCGAATTGCCGCACTTGAAGCAATCGCCGCATCGCACGCAAAATACGGTCATGTGCAGGAAGTGATCGTGCAAAACTTTTTGCCAAAGCCATTGACAATTATGCAGCATGAAAAACCATGCCCTCAAGATGAATATCTTTGGACAATTGCTGCAGCGAGAGTAATTTTGCCGCCAGAAATTCACTTGCAAGCGCCGCCAAATTTGAGCGACGACTTCGGAGTGTTGCTCGACGCTGGCATTGACGACTGGGGTGGCGTTTCACCAGTTACGGCAGATCATGTCAACCCAGAACGCCCGTGGCCGGCGCTTGACAAGTTACGAGACGCAACAGAAAAACGCGACAAAGTTCTCGCGCCTCGACTGACTATCTATCCAGAGTTTGCAACAGCCCCGACAAAGTGGCTCGACGAATCGTTGTACTTCAAAGTTCTCGATCGAAGCGACGCCGAAGGTCTGGGTCGCGATGACCCGGGTCAGGTTTGGCCAGAAAAAGTTACGGCTGCTGATGTAGTGCAAGATGGTGCCGAAGTTATTTTGATCGGCCACCGCTCAACGCAGTGGTATTCGGGCGCGAATAATCTTCCACCGGTTTTGATAAGTGCGCGCAATGACGGTAAAAAAATTAAATCTGGTCCAGTCACCGAAGTTTTGCGCGGTGTTGAACTCGGACAACAAATCAATCAAAACGAAATCGTCACGCTGTTTGGTGCGCGTGGGCCCGAAGTTAACGCGGTTGCTGCACTCGCGGATCAATTACGCAAAGAAGTTGTCGGTGATGTTGTGACCTGGGTGCACAACAGAAATATCAACTACACAAATGTCTGTACATTTAAATGCAAATTTTGTGGATTTTCAAAAGGTCCGCTGAGTTTAAACTTGCGTGGCACGCCATATCTCTTGACGCTCGATGATATTGCGTTGCGAGCGAGTGAAGCATGGGATAAGGGTGCCACTGAAGTAACTCTGCAAGGTGGCATTCATCCTGATTTTGATGGTGACTATTACATTGATGTCGCGCGCGCAGTTAAAGATGCTGTGCCGCAAATGCACATTCACGGCTTTACTGCACTCGAAGTCACCGAGGGCGCACGTCGGCTCGGCGAACCATTGCGCGAATATATTTTGCGACTCAAAGATGCTGGTTTAGCTTCACTGCCGGGCACGGCAGCCGAAATATTGGATGATGATATTCGTGCGATCATCTGCTCAGACAAAATCAACACTGAAGAATGGCTTGAGTGTCACCGCGTGGCGCACAACGCTGGTCTACGTTCAAACATCACGATTATGTTCGGCTCGGTAGAACACCCACTTAGCTGGGCCAAGCACATCGTGCGAACACGAGACTTACAAAAAGAAACTGGTGGATTTACCGAATTTGTTGGTCTGCCGTTCGTGCACATGGCTTCGCCGATTTATTTGCAACACAAGTCACGTCGTGGACCGACTTTTAGGGAAACTGTTTTGATGCACGCAATTGCACGCATCGCGTATCACGGGCTGATCGACAACATTCAGGTGTCATGGACAAAGATTGGTCACGCTGGAGCGACGCAGTTATTGCAAGCAGGCTGCAACGATCTGGGCGGAACTTTGATGAACGAAAATATTTCTCGTGCCGCTGGTGCGAGTCACGGCCAAGAAATGACCGAGCAATCGTTCAGAGAAATCGTTCAGCCACTAGGTCGAACTTTGCGCCAACGCTCTACTCTTTACGATAAGAATGCAGAGTTCGCGTCGCACTAACCGCTGTTTTACCGGCTTGAAACCGCTCGAGTTTGTTCAATGTCAAGTTTGAGTTGCATTTTTAGGGCATCAATGTTTTCGAATTTTCGTTCGCCACGCAAGAAATGTGTGAATATGAGTTTGACTTTCTCGCCATAAAGATTTTCAGAAAAATCAAGTAAGTGCGCTTCGAGCATTGAGTGATCGGCGTGTTCGTAAAAAGTTGGCCGTCGTCCTAAATTAATCGCGCAATTATGTATAGTTCCATCTTGGCGAACAAATACGCCCGCATAAACACCGTCTGCCGGTATGCAGATTTGATTCGGTACTTCAATGTTGGCTGTCGGGAAACCAATTGTTCTGCCGCGTTCGTCGCCGTGCACGACTACGCCTCTGACTTCAAAATGGTGGCCAAGTAATTGTGTGGCTAGTTCAACCTGGCCGCCAGCCAAAGCACGTCGAATTGCAGTGCTACTGACAGGTTCGTCCACCCCGTCACCACGGCTAATCAACTCAATTGGTGTGACATCGAAATCAAACTTTGGCCCGAGTTCGCGCAACAGTGCAACATTGCCGCCACGTTTGTAGCCAAAGTGAAAATCTTCGCCGATGATTACACGCTTGGCTGATAATCCATCGACGAGAACTCGCTTAACGAAATCACTTGGTGCCTCGCGACTTGAATCTTCGTCAAATTTGACAATACATGTGGCGTCAAGACCCGTTGATGCGAGCAATTCAAGTTTTTGATCAATGTCAGTTAATAAAAGTGGCGCAGATTCAGGTCGCACAATGCTTGCTGGATGGCGATCAAAAGTTACGACGACACTGCGAGCATCAAGTATTTCGGCTTGCTGACGAACTTGTTCAATTACTGCTTGATGCCCCCGGTGCACACCGTCGTATGCGCCAATCGTTACAACACTTCGACGCTTTTTTGACTCGCCACCAAAATCAAAACTTGAGTCATTAATAATGATCATTGATTTCACGATACTGCGTTGGCCATTACGACGCTTGGCTTAGCTCGCCCAGTGGCGCTCGCCTCGTAAATCGCCAGTACAGCATTATTTTCTTCGACCAAAACCCACGGCGCTGGTGAATCAAACATTTCTAATTCGCGGCCATTTTTGATCATCGCCTTCATCTCGTCTGTAGCGATGACCCGGCTCATCGTTCGCACCGCCGTAATCGGTTCGTGTACGACAACTTCTTCTAGTGGCGAAGCCTCGCTTTGCAAAAAAGTGCCAACGGCCGTTCGCCGCAGATTTCGCAGATGTGCTGAGCCACCGAGCGCTCGACCCAGGTCGTCTGCAAGTGACCTTATATATGTGCCAGAAGAACACCGGACTTCTACGCGCACGACTCCAGACTCAGTAATTTCAATTACTTTGAATTCGTGGATCATTAGATTGCGCTTGCTGCGCTCAACTTCGATTCCTTGTCGGGCCAACTCATGCAATCTCACACCACCAACTTTTAACGCCGAGACCATTGGCGGAACTTGCTTTATTTCGCCAACAAAATTCGCAGCAACCACGCGTCGAATTTCTTCGATTGTCACACTTGACATGTCGTGCGTTGCAGTAACAGTTCCAGACGAATCAAGAGTTGAAGTTGAAGAACCTAGGACAATCTCGCCTGTGTAAGTTTTATCAAGCCCAGATAAAAAAATCAAAAGCCGAGTTACATATCCGACACCAACCAACAACACACCCGTCGCATCAGGGTCAAGTGTGCCTGCATGACCAATGCGTCGCTCGCCTAGTTGTTTGCGCAAAACATTGATCACATCGTGACTCGTCATGCCTGCGGGTTTGTCGACTATCACTAACCCGTGTCGAGTTGGTGGTCTACGCCGAGCCACGAAAATTAACTCTCAGATTTCTTGTCACCAAAAAGTTCTTTGCGTCGAATTTCGTCTTGCCGCAAAACTTCGTCAATACGTTGTGCCGCACGAATTGCATCGTCCGGGCGAAACTGCAGAATTGGTGTGCGTCGCGCACGAACCTGATCTGCTATCACGCTTTGTAATCGCTTGCGGTGGTCGTTTAATGCCTCAAGAATCTGTTCATCGCCATCTTCGCCGTGTATCGAATCATAAAAAACGATGCCACGATTCATTTCCGAGTCAACATCAACAGATGTAATCGTCAAAAACCCAAGGCGGTCATCATCGATTTTGGTAAGTTCATCAGCGATCACCTCGCGCAAGGTCTCGCTCAACCGAGCAGTTCTTGCAAAACGACGGCGAGTATCCGTTCGCGCCACTTTCGGGCGTCTTCGTTGATTTGCCATACGCCGTTTAGGATACGGAGGTCATGGACTTAAAAGTTGACACACATTTTCGACCCGATATTCAGGGTTTGCGCGGAGTTTCGGTATTACTCGTAGTTCTTTACCACACAAAATTAGCTGCTCCTGGAGGGTACTTAGGCGTAGATATTTTTTTTGTTATTTCTGGTTTTGTAATAACCCAAATGCTTCTGCGAGAGATTGAGATACGAGACACAATCGACATAGGTGCTTTTTTCGCAAGAAGAATCAAGAGAATTCTTCCGGCGCTTTGTGTTGTTAGTTGTTTCACACTTTTTTTATCTGTATTGATTCTTTCCCCATTCGGTGATCAACAAAAAGCGATTTCTGGTTCTAGGGCTACAACATTGTTCTATGCAAATTTTCATTTTCTTCTGAGCGATTCATACACACAATTAACGCATGATCCATTTAGACAGATGTGGTCGTTGAGTATCGAGGAGCAGTTTTATTTGGTTTTTCCATTCCTATTGATTGTCTTCAATAAATTGTCTAGAAAATTGACCGGAAAATTAACTAGCTACTATGCGGCATCACTTTGGGCATTCGTAGCGTTCCTCTCCCTATCACTTCGATACTTTCAAAACACTACGCAAGAAACCTGGCTATCAAATTTTTTCCAAAGAAATCTTCCACTTTCTGAGTTTAATTTTTATTTACCATCACATCGAATCTGGGAGTTTATTTTTGGTGTAATTACTGCTTCCATTTTTGCTAAAGGCGAAATTTCATCAAGACTCAAGTCCGGCTATTTGTCCTTATTTGGTCTAAGTTTGGTTTTTTTCTCAGCGATGTTTTTTACTGACGAAGGAAATTTTTATGGATTGAATTACATATTTGCATGCATAGGTGCTGTGTTTATTATTTTTGGAAATTCAGGTATCACTACAAAATTTCTCACGATGAAGCCTCTGGCATGGCTCGGAGAAATTTCATTTAGTCTTTACCTTTGGCATTGGCCAATATTTGTTTATTTAGTAATTCTCTATCCCGATGCAGGACCGTTCTCATTTGGTTTGGCATGCATCGTTTCGGTGATGATCGCACGTGTTTCTTATCGAGTGGTCGAAACTCCATTTCGGCTAGGCACATCGTCCATCACTAACAAAACTCTCGCAGTACTCTCACTTGCAATATTATTGCCACTTACCATCTCTGGGTTGCAGCAAGCTTCAATTCCATTTCAGAAATCGGCTTATGATACTTACGATTACACCAATAACCGAAAAGAGCTCGCCTCCCAGAAACTCGGATGTGCAGATAGCTGGTTGAGAACGGAGCTTATTGATCGTTGCACTATCTTGTCCCAACAGAGCAAGGGTTCAATGCTCCTAATGGGGGATTCGCAGGCCGAGTCTTTTAGTGACGGTGTTTTAGAAGCAGGTAGCCAACTCAACCTGAACACAACTTTATTTACTTTTGCATCATGCCCGGCTTTGAACCTGAATAACAAATTTCAAAACATCGCTTGTCCGAGTTACGAAGAAAAAGTCAAATTTATTAACAACAGTCGCCCAACATATTTGGTTTTATCATCAGGGTTTACCCCGTATCTTGAAGATGACAACTGCCCTTTAAGAGAAAATAATGAATGTTCCACTAATCGGTCGGATCGAGTTGATGATTGGTTCAATTCTTTTCGCCTATTAGTTGACGACATGACTGCTTTTCGTCAGAAAACCGTGTTTATCGTCCAACTCCCGTATCTAGGTAATGAATCCAGTGAACTCTCATTAATCGGAAAAGCGTTAGGAAAATCCACACTCAAGAGCAACCAACTCACAATGTCGGCCCAAGAAAATTTTGAAAATAGAATCAGGGACGTCGTTAGTTCGTCACGCTTCGTAAGAGTTATCTATCCAAGTTCTGTAATCTGTAAAAGTAACACTTGCAATCCTGTAACCAAAACACAACGCGGGTGGTTCAGAGATTCTGGGCACCTATCAAAATCTGGTTCGCTGCAACTCGTACAAGAAATTAAGAAGGCAATTCAAAGTTTGTCATCATGATTAGTCGCACTCCGAAGATAGCCACCGAGTTTGAAGTGCGGAAGTAGAATTTTGGCAATGAACTCAACGGCAGACTCTTCTCAAACAGGTCGCGGGGGCTCAATCCCCGCCTATCGGTACAACGCTTCGCTAGCCGCCGCAATTGAGGCGAAGTGGCAAGACCGATGGGATACCAACAAAACTTTTGAGGCGCCCAATTCGGCAGGCCCACTCGCAGATATAGCAGCCGTTGCTGATCGCGAGAAATTATTTATCCTCGATATGTTTCCATATCCATCAGGCGCAGGTCTTCATGTTGGTCATCCGCTTGGGTACATCGCAACAGATGTTTTCGGTCGCTTTAAGCGAATGACCGGGAAAAATGTTTTGCATTCAATCGGCTACGACTCGTTTGGCTTACCCGCAGAGCAACATGCAATCGTCACTGGTATTCATCCGCGGATAAATACTGAGTCGAATATTGCAAATATGCGCAGACAACTTCGCCGACTTGGTTTGGCACATGATCAGCGTCGCAGCATCAGCACCACAGATGAAAGTTATTATCGCTGGACACAGTGGATCTTCTTGCAGATTTTCAATTCGTGGTACGACGACAAACTTAAAAAAGCACGCAACATCGCCGAACTCGAACAAGAATTCGCCTCCGGCAAACGCAAACCAACAACTTCTCAAACAACCGAAGATTGGAAATCGCTCTCAAAACTTGAGCAGCGAAAAATTATTGACGAATATCGTCTCGTGTATCTCGCTAATGCACCAGTCAACTGGTGTCCAGGGCTTGGCACGATTTTGGCGAATGAAGAAGTCACCGCTGAAGGTCGCAGCGACATCGGCAACTATCCAGTGTTCAAACGCAACATGCGACAGTGGACTATGCGCATCACGGCTTACGCCGATCGATTACTTGACGACCTTGATCGCCTTGATTGGCCAGAGTCGATAAAACTGATGCAACGCAATTGGATCGGACGCAGTACAGGCGCTCGGGTGCGATTTACTTCAAGTGCCGGCCAGATAGAAGTCTTCACAACTCGACCAGATACTTTGTTTGGCGCGACGTTCATGGTGTTGTCACCAGAGCACCCACTGGTTGACTTGCTCACAACAGCCACGCAGCGCGATGCGGTGCAAAAATATCGCGAGTCGGCACTCAAACTCAACGACAACGAGCGCCAAAATGACGATCGCAAGAAAACTGGCGTCGACACTGGCGCAACTGCAACGAACCCAGTTACTGGTGAACAAATTCCAGTTTGGATTGCCGATTATGTTTTGATGGGTTACGGAACCGGCGCAATTATGGCGGTGCCATCTGGCGATCAGCGCGACTTCGAATTTGCTCGTGCCTACAACTTGCCGATCGTTGCGATACAAATGCCACCTGATGCATGGTTCGCAGGTCACCAAATCGTGCAAACAATTGATTGTGCATCTTGGCCTGAAGCATTTGTTGGTGAAGGCACCTACATCAATTCAGAGAATGAAAATATCTCTTTAGACGGCGACCGAACCACGAGTGAGACAATTTCGTTAATCAACCCGTGGCTTGAGAAAAATAATTTTGGTGAATCTGCGATTACGTACAAACTTCGCAACTGGTTATTTTCGCGACAGAGATATTGGGGTGAGCCGTTTCCGATTGTTTATGACGAACACGACATGCCTTGTTCAGTGCCAGATAATTTATTGCCAGTCAAATTGCCAGAGTTGATGGATTTCAAACCTCAATCACTTGACCCGAACGACGAACTTACTGATCCACTTCCACCATTGGCAAGGGTTGCCGATTGGCTAAATGTTGAACTCGACCTTGGTGACGGACCAAAAACTTATCGACGTGAAGTCAATGTGATGCCACAGTGGGCCGGTTCTTGTTGGTATGAGTTGCGCTACCTCGACCCGACAAATACAGAACGATTCGTTGACGCCGAAGTTGAGCGCTATTGGATGGGGCCAAAAGCTACAGGCCATACCGGTGGTGTCGACTTGTATGTCGGCGGCGTTGAACACGCCGTGTTGCATTTGCTTTATTCGCGTTTCTGGCACAAAGTTTTATTTGATCTCGGTCATGTTTCAAGCGAAGAACCGTTTCATAAACTTTTCAATCAGGGATACATTCAGGCTTACGCGTATCGCGACTCGCGCGGGCAAACAGTGCCAGCCGGTGAAGTGGTTGAAACTAACGGCGTATTCAGCTACGAAGGCGAAACAGTTGCAAGAGAATACGGCAAGATGGGCAAGAGTTTGAAAAACATTGTCACGCCAGACGAAATGTACGACGAATTTGGAGCCGACACATTTCGGCTCTACGAAATGAGCACTGGCCCGCTAGATGCGAGTCGCCCGTGGAACACTCGCGATGTTGTTGGCATGCAGCGCTTCTTGCAACGCGCCTGGCGCAACTTGGTTGATGAAGAGACTGATCAGTTGCACGTTTCCGATGAGCCTGCGCCACTTGAACTGCGTCGTGCATTACATAGATGCATCCAAGGCGTGCATCAAGACATGGAGAATTTGCGTTTCAATACTGCGATTTCAAAACTGATTGAGCTCAATAATGCGTTGACTGTGCACGTGAACGCGACCGGCTCAACCCCGCGAGAAATTGCGGTGCCGCTTACCCAGATGTTGTCGCCTCTTTGCCCACACATTTCGGAAGAACTTTGGCAGCGGCTTAATGGCTCTGCTGATATTACTTACACATCGTTCCCCGTCGCTGACCCAGCGCTTTTGATTAGCGAGATGATTGAGATACCGGTGCAAGTCAACGGCAAACTTCGCACTCGACTTTCAGCCAGTGCAAATATTTCAGACGATGATTTACGCGAACTCGCGCTTGCCGACCCAAAAATAATTCAGGCTCTTGACGGTGCCGCACCTGCCAAAATCATCATCGTTCCAAAACGCCTAGTCAACTTCGTCCTTTAGTCAATACCTTAGGATGAAGATGTGACCACATCGAAAACAAGAATTAAAAAATCAATCTATTGGACATCTGTATGGATTTTAACATCAATAAATTTTTTATTATTTATAGTTTCTCGTAGTAAATTTTGGATAGCTCACCCGGGCCAAGCATGGCTTGCGGCTGGCGCTACCCAAGATCGCACATATCTTGCATCCGAGTTCGAAAGAAACCTCTCCTGCTATCAGCCGTTGACGTGTCTTCGAAGCGGTGGTGCATTTATCTCTCAATTCTTGATTAGTGCTACGACCGAGATCGCAGAACTAGGCGGCGCAAATCTTAATGTTGGACAGAAAGCTGCCGTTATGTTACTCGTCGGAATGCTTTGGCGTATTTTGTGTGTCGGTATTTTTGTTACATCAATTAGTCGCCTTTTAGCAAGCCTGAAAGCATCGATACTTCTCACGAATACTCTGATATTTGTTTTAAGTGGATTGCCGCTTTGGACGCTTGGAAGAATCCTTGTGAACATGCCACTTGGTTTAGATGATGCAATTATCACTCGTGCGAATGATGCTTTTTATTGGATGTCTTATCAGGAATTATTTTTTTACGACTACGGGTTCATCGCAATAATCCCATTAACTATCTTTGCGCTTTCGGCGCACAAAGACATATCAAAAGTTTCTACACGACTCCTTGTTGTTATTGGTTTTATATTGGCAATGTTCTATGAGGCTTTTGTACCTTTGGTATTTCTGTCGGGCATTATTTTTGGATGGAAACACAAACGAGAAGTAGATTTGCGGTTGTTATGGCTTGTTGTTGGCCAAGCATTCTGGACCTTGGCTCGGGCATATAGCATTCGCTTTTTTGAGTCGTCTGACCCATCGTCTATCTACTTCAAAGACACTTCGTTTCTAGCGGTTTTAAAGATATTTAGTTCTAAAGGTATGGCGAATACAAAGGACTCGTTGCCATCTATAGCGCTTCAACTTATTATTATCATTTTTGTCGCAATGACAATAGGTTCTGTTGGTGGAGTAATTTTAATAATTCTCAAAATTCGTAAACCGATTTCATTACGTACTACTAATGCAGCGACCTCGGTTGCGCTTGCGACCACAATAATGATTGCTGGAGGGTATTTGACTCCAAAATTTGTTGAATTAGGTCGGCAATCGCTTGGGATTACAGTGGCCGTGGTAATTTTTGGATTTATTACAACCCAAAATCTGGTGGACAGATTTCAAGCTAAGCGAAACTCAAATAACTTAACGACTACTCAATAAATAGCAGTTTAATTTAAGTACTTTGCGGCACGGTCGATCGCGGCGAAGTCGACCGACTTAAACATCAATAAAATTGCGCGGTCAACACCCCAACTGCGCCAGACATCAAGACGAGTATCGTCGCCACTCACCAGTGCTTCGTCGTAATGCTCCCAAACCGAAACCGTAAATGGTTTATTGATTCCAGAACTTTTGTGTGCGTCTTGAGCAGCGGCAAGTATTTCGCCAGCACGCTCATGGCTTGCACGAATATTTACACCGTTTGTACGAGCGCCTGCGATTCGAGCCAAGGCGACACTATTAACTCCGACAATCACCTCGGGTCTCGGGTTGGGAAGCGGAAACTTTTCAAGTTCTACTCGGCGATTTGGTGCCCACATTTCATTCATCACATCAAGTGCATTGATTAGCACGGCATGGCGCTCGCTCATTTTCGCAGGGGGAATAACTCCAATCGCTCGCTGCTCTGCGGCAAACGGACTATTCGGTGAAGCACCAGCACCAAGCCCCAAAACAAAACGACCACCACAAATTTGTTGCATCGTTGCCGCGCTGTTCGCAAGCATCGCCGGATGTCGATTACCAACATTCACAACCAAAGGCCCGAGCTCAATAGTTTTAGTCGCACTGGCTAATGCGCCGAGCAAGGTAAAACATTCGGGCATGTCAGGTGCTTTCATCACATCACCTGCGAGATGATCAACTGTCCAGAAAGTTTTAAAGCCAGCCGCTTCTGCCGCAAGCGCTGCGTCGCGTGCGATCGGCCAAATTGCCGTGCCAGGATTAATTTGTAAATCAAAACGCATGCGTGCAGGCTAATTCGTCAAAAATGTTCTCGTCCAACACAATTACATGTCTGGGTAGGATTATTGCGTGAGCGCACCAAACGACGCAAAAGTCAGCCTCGCAGCCGTTAGCCCGCACACTGCGTCACTAGCAGAGATTCTTGAAATTCTCGATCGGGATGGCGGCGTAATTGTGCACGACATGCTCTCACCACAAACCGTTGCCAGTCTGCGCGAAGAGCTTGACCCGACTAGCGACTCAACTTCAGTCGGTCCAAAAGTCGACAGTGCAAACGTCAATTACTTTTGGGGAGAACAGACCAAGCGATTCACACGATTGGCGCAACGATCGCAAACATTTGCTGATCAAGTTTTAATTCATCCACTACTTATTGGAATTGCTGACGCATTACTAAAACCGCATTGTGCAAGTTATTGGATGAATACTGGCCAGATGATGATCGTCATGCCCAGTGGCGCGCCACAATATATGCACCGCGATTCAGATGATTGGCCTTCAATGTGCGGGCCAACTAAACCGGTATGTCAAATTAGTTGTATGTTCGCGCTTTCAGATTTCACTGCCGAAAACGGCGCAACACGAGTCGCACCGGGAAGCCACCAGTGGATTGACTTCTCGCGAGCCGCCAGTGACAGTGAGATAACTCAGGCAGTGATGCCCGCGGGTAGCGGCATGATCTACACAGGCAAAACTCTGCACAGCGCGGGCGCCAATAAAACAAAAAATCAACCGCGATTTGGCATGCACATGTCATACATTTACGGCTGGTTAACACCAGAAGAAGCAGGTTGTCTCGGCGTTACCGAAGAACGTGCAAAAACTTTCACGAAACAGCAACAACAACTTCTCGGCTATCGCTGTTATGACGCCTCCGAGTTGAACGGTGGCAGACTTTGGACAGTTGATTACGAAGATATACCAACAGGACTTGGATGGCCACAATGACCGAAAATCAAATTGAAGGCCTAAGCGAGAGTTTCACACGAGAAGAATACAACTCGCAAGAAATTTTTAACGACGAGATGCAAAAGATATACGGCACCAATTGGTGCTTTGCTGGTCTTTGCGAGAGCTTAAACAAAATCGGCGACCGACTAGTTGTCGATATTGGTAGCGAGAGTATTTTGATTCTGCGCAATCGCGAAAGCGAACTTCGCGCCTACTACAACGTATGCCAACATCGTGGGTCTAACTTATGCGATACAAGTGGTTCGGGTTTTGGTGCGGCGATAACTTGCCCGTACCACTCGTGGAGTTACTCGCTTGAAGGCGCACTTGTCGCAACACCTCTACACGAAAAAGATTCGATTGACCGAGAAACACTTCACTTAAAATCAGTGCAAGTAGACCATTGGCAGGGTTGTATTTTTGTTTCACTTGACCCAAATGCAAAACCATTACTTGAGTGGCTTGATGCACATTATTCTCGCCCTCGTGAACTAGAAAAATTTGAAATGAATTCGCTTGTAAATGCGCGCACAACAGTTGATGAAGTTTCGGCAAATTGGAAAGTGCTCGCCGAAAACTACAGCGAGTGTTTGCATTGCGCAGTAGTTCACCCAGAACTAGTTGACCTCGTGCCGATCTATAAGACTGGCAAAACTATCCAAGACGACCGCGAAGATTGGGGTGCTAGTTTGGCGCCAGGCAAAACTTCGCTGTCGCACAATCAAAACGAGACTTTGGCCTTGTTACCAGCAATGGAAGGCCTTGATGAGTATTCGGTATTCGGTGCTTTTGTATATCCAAATATGTTGATTGACATTTCACCAACCGTCGCTGTACTAACAAGGTATGTTCCACGATCACCGACTCACACAACTATTTTTACAGATTATTTGTTCCCAAAAAGTGTCGTAAATGACAAGTCTCTCGACCTCGAGCCAACGATCTCGTTCAGCGACATGGTCAATCGGCAAGACATTGCAGTTTGCGAACGTGTTCAGCGCGGTGTTGCGTCACGATCATTCATTCGTGCGTACCACACAAAAATGGAGCGCTACTGTCATCAACTAATCCGCCGCTATCGCAGCGAAATTAATTAAAACTGCCCGCTGCGAATACTTCTGAGGTGTGATCGCTCATCTGTTCAATGACTTTTCCGAGTTGCGAAAGATTCTGCAAGAACACGTCACCATGTTCACGTGTATGAGCAACCGAAAGTGTCAGTGACTCGCTCTTGCCCCATGGAGCCAAAAAGACGCCACCATTGAACTGCATCAGATAATTTAAATGCATTGCGCCCGTACTAACTTCTAGAAAGTCTCGATAATTTGTGGCTGGCTCGTCGCCAAATACGATCGAAACTTTAAAACCAAACTGATACCCGTGCACACCTTGTCCGTGTTTCTGCAAAGTCGATATCGCGTGCTTCAAAATGTACGCACCGACATCGTTGGCTCTCGCATACGCATCGTCGGTTAACACTTCAGTCAGCACCGCACGTGTGGCAGCCATTGTCAAAGGATTGCCGTTGAAAGTGCCTACTTGGTTGTAACGACCATCGGTGATTGCCCCCATCACCTCGTTTGTCCCACCGATTGCACCACACGGCAAACCGCCGCCCAGTGCTTTTGCAAGACAAATTATGTCAGGTACTACCCCATACATTGCGGTGGCGCCGCCCTGATGAATTACCAAACCTGTTTTTACTTCATCAAATGCCAAAAGTGCACCATGTTGATGGACCAACTTTTTTACCGCTTCGAGATAACCAGGTTGCGGCACGATGATGCCGGCCCCCATCAAGATCGGTTCGAAAATCATTCCAGCAATTTGCCCCGCATGTTCGTCGAGTACTTGACTCAACGCATTGATGTCGTTGAACGGAACAATGCGAACGCAATCAGCAATTGCTTGCGGTATTCCAGCACCAGGAGTGCGCCACGGCCTATCAGACGGACCAAGTTCTTTGGCTGATCTGAAAATGGAAACCGCTACTGAATCGTGATGTCCGTTATATGATCCCTCAACTTTTATAATCAAGTCACGTCCGGTGATTACACGCATTAAGTGCACGGCATCCATCGTTGCCTCTGTGCCCGAATTACAAAATCGCCACTGAGGCAAACCAAATCGTCGCGATAATTCTTCGGCGACAACTATTGAGTCAGGAGTTGGCTGAGCAAAGTGCGTGCCCTGCGTGACGCGTTTCTGCACCGCAGCAACCACACTCGGATTGGCGTGACCAACCACATTGGCGCCATAGCCGGCATGAAAGTCGATATATCGATTGTCGTCTAAATCCCAGACATACGCGCCATTGCCATGGCTGACCCAAACTGGAGTCGGACGCGAACTAGCCCAACTTGATGGAACCCCGCCAGGAATCGATTTTGAAGCCTGGAGATGCATCTCTATCGATTTGGGTACTCTGCTCAAAAAAATTCGCTCTTCGTCTTCAATAATTTCGTCGAGCGAACTCACAGTGGCTAAGTTTAGCGGAAGGGGAAATCAACAAACAAAAGTGGGGGCAATGACAATGCGACGAAGAGACTTCTTGCGAAATTTGGTAATCACAACTGGTGGCATATCAGTAGGTGGTTCTTTACTTGCGGCCTGTGGTGGTACATCATCGAGTACCACAGTTGATGGTCTGGCGATCGGCACACCCGAAAATCCGATCAAACTTCCGGTAACAACTGACGCAATCGCCGATGGCATGGCCAGCGAATCCGGCACACTCGAAATACTCAACTGGGCCGACTACGCAAATCCTGAGTCAATCGCAATATTTGAAAAACAATTCGGTTGCAAAGTGTCGACAAGTATCTATGACACAGAAGAAGCGGCAATCGCAAAACTGCGTAACGGCACTTTTAAACCCGACCTTATTCTTGGTATGACGGATACTGGGTTGGCAAAACTCGTTGCCGCTGATTTGCTACAGCCACTGAACAAGTCGTACATACCAAACTTTGGCAATGTAATTAAGGGATTGCAAAATCCGTATTACGACCTCGGCTCGCAGTACACCGTGCCATATTTTATTTACGGCAATGGCATCGGCTATCGCGCAGACCGCATTGACAAAAATGCATTCGCTAAAAATGGTTACGACATGTTGTGGGATGCGCAGTACAGCGGCAAACTTGGCGTGCTCGACTCTTATCGCGATACTTTGGCAATGGCAATGTTTCGCGCGGGCGTCAAAGATGCAAACACCAGCGATGCAGCCATCATCACGAAAGCAGGTGAAGATCTAATCTCGTTACGCGAGGCGACTAATCCAAAGGTAGATATTTTGGCTTACACCGAAATGCCAGCAGGCAACCGCGATATCAACTTCACTTGGTCCGGTGATTTGTTCACTGCCCTGCAATATCTTCCCGAAGGTGTTTCGCCAGATGTACTTGGCTTTTGGTATCCAGAAACAACAGTCGCCAAAAATGACTTCATGTGCATCACTAAGAATGCAAAGTCACCAGTGCTTGCTCACCAGTTGATTAATTTCTTGAGCGATACCGACAATGCAATGTTGAACCGCGAATATGTTGGATATCAGCCAGCCCTTGAATCAATCACAGTTGATCTTCTGATCTCAACAGGCACGATCCCCGAGTCGCTGATTGATGCGCTAGTCACACCAGAAAAATATGAATCGGGTCTAGCCCAAGTGTTACTAGAACCAGCAGTTGACGCGCTCTGGCTCGAGCAATGGACAGCCTTCACTGCTGGGTAACTCTTGAGAAGTTCACCTCGCCTGTGGGCAGGATTCGCAATTCCCGGCACAACATGGTTGCTCGTGCTGTTTGCTGTACCTTTTTATGCAGTTGCCTGTGTCGCATTCGGAACGGTTGACCCGATATTTCGAGACGCAGTGCCGCAATGGAACCCTCTGGCTTGGGATTTCACTCAAGCCCAACAAGTGTTCACAAGTTTGGCAACTGGGCCCTTGCAAGGAGTTGCAGTTCGCACAATTATTTATGTCGGGTGCGCGATGATGCTGTGTTTCATAATTGGATTTCCGATTGCATATTTTTTGGTGCGACACGCAGGCAAACGAAAACTATTGCTACTGGTTTTAATTATTGTGCCATTTTGGGTGAACTACTTAATGCGCATGCTCGCCTGGGTCAACTTACTTAGCAACGACGGATTGTTTACAAGGTTCATGAAAATTTTTGGCATCAACTACAACTGGTTGGATGGCTCACCAATAACTGTGATTCTTGGTTTGGTGTACGGATACATACCGTTTCTAATTCTTCCGCTTTACGCAACTCTCGAACGTTTAGATTGGCGGTTGATCGACGCTGCGCGCGACCTCGGGGCGAACTCGCGACAAGCATTCAGGCTCGTGACTGTCCCAATGTCAAAAGCAGGGCTAGTTGCTGCCGGCATCTTGATCGCGCTACCAATGTTTGGTGATTACTATACGAATGATTTGCTGTCGCGCTCGCCCAGCACCGAGATGATCGGTAATCAGATTGACTTCTTTTTAAATGCCAGCACACAACCTCAAACTGGTGCGGTGCTCGTGATCGCCTTATCAATTTTCTTACTAATACTCATGTTGTTTTACTTACGCAGCACACGACAACAGTCGCGTCAGACTGCAAGATAAATACTCATGGACATCATTTCATGGACAGCATTATGAAGCGCAACAAAGGTTCAGCGCTTGTTTATGTCGTCTGGGGATACATCATCTGGAGTCTCGTGCCAGTGATCATCGCTGTAATTTATTCGTTCAATGATGGGCGCAGTCGAACTGTTTGGCAGGGTTTCTCACTTCGATGGTGGTTCACCGATCCGTATGCTTCGGTTTTTTATAATCCTGAGACGCGCAATGCAATCATCAACTCGCTTATTTTGGCATTCGTCACACTTCTCGTAGTCACACCACTCGGCATCACTCTGGCTATTGGCTCACAACGCATTCGCGGGCGCGGCAGCAATGTCGTTCAAGGATTAACTTCGGCGCCGTTGATCACACCCGAAATTGTTGTCGGTGCAGCATTGCTAATAACTTTCACGCGCTTGTTTACTGCCGTGCCACTTGGTTTTGCTGCACAACTACTTGGCAACGTCACGTTCTCTTTGGCAAGCGTCGTGGTCATAGTGCGGGCGCGACTCGTGTCAATTGGTCCATCATTTGAAGAGGCGGCTCGAGATTTAGGCGCAACTAGCTGGCAAGCACTTCGTTATGTGTTATTGCCGATGCTCTGGCCATCAGTAATGGCAAGCCTCGTTGTGGTTTTTGCAACTGTGATTGACGATTTCGTGATAACTAGCTTTCTTTCATCTGGTGTCAACTCAGAAACTGTGCCTCTACGAATTTATTCGTCGGTAAAAGGTGGCGCGACGCCAGCACTCAATGCACTCGCAACTCTGCTCGTCTTGGCTTCGTTTACTGTTCTAGTTATTGGTTTACTTGGATTGTCAACTTGGCGCAAGCGACATGGCGAACATGGCGGCCTTCGTGCTGCGCTCGCCGACGTTACGCAAATTGAAGGCTAAGCAAACTAGCTAGTTAGTTAGCGGCAAAACGCGAACAGCGTCGGGCAGCACATCAATGTTTACTTCTTGACCATCACGCAAACCAACAGTTGTTTCGTCGTTTGGTACTTCAGCATTGATCGTCACTTGCCCAAGTTTGAGTGAGATCCGCAGAACTGAACCAGCAAATGTCACCCGCTCAATAATTGCTTTGTGATTGCCTGACCCAATGCGAATTCGTTCTGGACGAATCATCATCATGCCCTTGCCAATTGGCGCAGAATCTGGACAAACGAATTTTTCTCCAGCAAATTCGACAACGCCACGCGACGTTACCTCGCCCGAGATCAAATTCGCCGCACCCACAAATTGAGCAACTTCGACTGAGTTGGGTGA
>CAMAWU010000023.1 GCA_945862025.1 Ferrithrix thermotolerans DSM 19514
GCAAATATCAATATTGCCGTCACGGCGGTGCGCTACAAGTTGCGATTCAATCCATGATGGGCAACGCGAACTTGACTTTGTAAACGCAGTCATTTCGCGCGACACATCTGACTCTGGCAGGTTTGCCCAAACTCGCGCCACGTCGTCGCGCCCACGGCTCTCGCCGGCGCGGTCAAGAACCATGCCGGCAGCCAAGATCGCACGATCTTCATCCCATTGCACAACTTTGTTTCGAGCGCAACGCTTGATAATTTTTTCGGCTGCGACGGCCACATCGCTCGCCCACTGGGCAGGCTTGTCCCCGAGCCGAACGCGCTCTGCAATTTCTAAAACAAATTCAACATCGTCGGTTTGACGATCAAATGTTTGTGGCTCACTCAGCAAAATATCGCAACGTTTTTGCGTCAGCAAAGTTGACCACGAAAGTTCAGGCAGATCAACACGGCTAGAAACTTGTAATGCGGCAATCCACCCACGTTCAACTTGTTCAAAACCTGGCAACGCCTCAAGTTCACTGGCCGTAAGCTGTCCCGAAATTTTGGTCGCCGTACCAATTCGAATTGCTGCTCGCATTGTTGCGTGATGCCCCACTGGAAACACGACACTGCCACTTGGCAAGTCAATACCTTGCACACCAGTCGGGCTCGGCGCACGCATCGCTGAAATATCTGCACGATCAAACGCCACCGCAAACGGCAACGCCGAGTCGTTATAAATCTCAACGACAATAACCCCGCCAGAATTAGCAACGCCATAGACGCGTTGCACCGCATCACCACCCGGAACTTTCAGCCGAGTTTCAATCACCGGCACGCCAGAAACTTGCCGTTGACGCACAGTTGTTTCTCGCGCCGGCTCATACCACCGATCATCTGCGGCGATAACCCAGCGCAAACGAACTTCGCCATCAACCAATACGTCACCCCACGGCGTGACTTCGCCTTGCCATTGCGCACCGCGCACACCAACTGCGAGCATTAATCCAACTCTGCTTTGCTGGCTCGAGACATCAGTTGCACCATCGCATCGCTCGCACTTGTCGTGCCCTCGCAAACTGCTGCAACTTGCTGGGTGATCGGCATGTCGATGTTGTGTCGTTGCGCCAATTGCAAAACCGAAACTGAAGATCTGACACCTTCGGCGACCATCTTCATTGATCCGGTAATTGATTCAATCGATTCGCCTTTACCTAATCGCACACCGACTGCATTGTTACGGCTTTGTGCAGACGCACACGTCGCGATGACATCGCCAATGCCAGCCAAACCAGTAAAAGTGCTTGGATTAGCGCCAAGAACGACACCGAGTCGTGACATCTCAGCCAAGCCCCGCGTAATCAATGTCGCTTTTGAATTATCTCCAAAGCCCATTCCTTCTACTATGCCTGAGGCAATCGCAATCACATTTTTTACAACTCCGCCAATTTCGCAACCAACAACATCACGGTTCGTGTACACACGCAAAGTGGGCCTCGTCAACGACGCCTGAATTTGTTTTGCAACCAAATCATCGGTGCAAGCGACAACCGTGGCGGCAGGTTGACCAGCCAAAATTTCGTGCGCCAAATTCGGGCCCGTTAAAACTGCGACTGGGTGACCAGTCAACTCATCTGCAACAACTTCACTCATCCGCTTAAGAGTTTCACGTTCAAGACCTTTAGCCAAACTTACGAGCGGCACTCCGTCGGAAATATATTTCGCGACTTCAATTAGTACTTCGCGAAAACCGTTTGAAGGAACCGCCATCATCACGATCGATGCATTCCGAACTACATCTTGCAACTTCGCCGAACATGACAAACTTTGAGTGAGAACTACTCCCCGTAAATAGTCGATATTTTCGTGCCGTGTTGTGATCTGCTCAGCAAGTTCGGTGCGCCGCGCCCACAATATCGTTGGCTGATTTTGCGCCACGACATTGGCCACCGTCGTTCCCCAAGATCCGGCTCCAATTACTGCAATATGCGAATCCACGACCATTAGCGTATGCGCACGACAGCTAGTGCTAGTTGCAATTTTCGCCCATGTAAATAGTTCGTGCCGCACAACCGTAGGCTTCGCAGGTGCCTTCAACGACACCAGAATCGCTGACGAATTTGATCGATCAATCGCTGGCAGTCGTTATTCCGATAAAGGCTTTTCATCAGGCCAAAGAACGGCTGTCAGATTTACTTACGCCAAGCGAACGATTGGTGCTGGCAAAAATGTGCGCTGAACGAGTGCTTCGTGCCGTCGCTGATTACAAGGTTTTTGTTGTCTGTGATGACGAGGCAGTCGTGCAGTGGGCTACCGCGCGCAATGCCCAGATCGTTTGGCAAGCAGAGGCTGGTCTAAACAACGCAGTTCGGGCTGGGATTGCAGCCGCTCGTCTCAACAAATTCGAACTGGCGATGATCGTCCACAGCGACCTGCCCCTTGCAACAAGTTTTTCTCACCTATTTAACGACTGCGATCTAGCCAGTCTCAAAACATCAATCACGCTGTTACCAGATCGACACGAAGACGGAACCAATGTGATGATTTTGCCGACAGCAAGTGAGTTTGAGTTCGCATACGGACGCAACAGCTTCGTCACGCATCAACAGATGGCCAAAAAATACAATCTAACTTTGCGAATTATTTATGATCAACATTTGTCTGTTGACATTGACACTGCCCAAGATTTAGCGGTGGCTCAAAGTCTCGAAAAAAATAACTAGCGACACCCGTAAATTGAAGAAGAGGGGCCGAAGCCCCTCTTCTCACAGTATTCCGAACCGTATTGCTTGAATTGGCTTAAAGCCTTATTTCTTCTTGGCCTTACGCTTCTTCTTTGCAGGTGCCTTCTTTACGGCCTTCTTGGCCTTCTTGCGCTTTTTTGCTGCCATTTTATTTCTCCTTGTTGTTTGTTATTATTTTTCTAGCGGTTTGGATTCAGTGCAGCTTTGAGTGTTGAACTCGAGCTGAACTTCATCGCTGTTGATGCCTTTACCTGCACGGGAGCCCCAGTTTGAGGATTCCTGCCGATACGGGCTTTTCGGTTTGAGGTGCTGAACGAGCCAAAGCCCGGCCACGCAACCTTGTTGCCTTGAAGTGCGGATGAGACGACGAGGTCAAAGAATTCTGCAATAGTGCGTTCGGCTTCTGCCTTGGACACTCCTGCTTTCTGAGACACTGCATCAATCAATTCTGCTTTAGTCATTTTCTATCCTGCTTTCTCGGTTACGGAACACCGTAGATATATATTTGAGTAGGTTCACCGACAAATTGCAAGCATTGTCGCTGTTCAAGATGAATTTTCGAGAAACTTTTATTTCTGATTTTTTTCGACAAATTTTCACTTTCTGAAATAAAAATTTCAAAAAAATTTCATTCGGTGATGTTTTGTTTGCGCTTTTTGGATCATCGGTTTTGGATTGCCAACTTTCACCAAACCCATACGTTATAAGGCTTTCACGGGATAATATTTCTGTGGATAACTCTTAAGAAATTATTTTACGACATCAGTTATCGAAAAACGCGACAGCAAAATATCTCAGCGTAAAACTTTGGTGATTACAGATCTGAACTCAATTTCTGGGCAACCAAAAAAAATTTAAAAAAAACTTTTAAAAAATACTAAAAAACCTCGCTGTTTGAGACTTTTTTATGACCAGCCATCCACCAGCGCAACGGCTGCACCGACCACACTTAAGTTCGTTGTCAACACAAACATCGCTTTCTGAAAAAACTCTTGCGCAAATCGCAGAAATTTTTGCGACACCGGTAGGTTCGCGAGTCGTCCTAGATACTTCGGTGCTCGTCGCAGATCCGAACTGCTTAAATTCTTTTCCGAACTGCGCAATTGTCATTCCACTTACCGTGATCGAAGAACTTGATGGCTTGAAAACTCGAATGGATGATGTCGGGCGCTCGGCGCGAAGCGCATTGCGATCTATTGAAGACCTTCGACGCAAGGCTGGTGGCTCGCTAAAAGATCCGACACCAATTAACGGCACCGATGCCAGCGGCACAGTTCAGATTGAAGTCAATGGAATCCAAAATCATCTACTGATTGAACACGGACTTGATCCAAAGGTGCCAGATAATCGAATCATTGGTGCCGCTTTAGGTCAGGCCGCAATTTCTCCAACATGTATTGTCTCAAACGATGCAGCACTAAGAATCAAGGCTGCTCATCTTGGATTAACCGCACTCGAACACAGACCAGTTAACGGCGGTCGCAATGAACGGCCAATGGGTTGGTCCACTTTTGATACTTCTGTCGAAGTGATTGACAGTCTTTACAAATCTGAAGGCATCGAAAAATCTGAAATTGACAAGGCTTCTGGTCTTTACGAAAATAACTTCGCAGTATTGCGCTGCGGTTCGCAATCGGCTCTGACTCGATGCTTCGACAATGAACTCAGACTGATTCAACAAACAGCACCAGAAGCGTGGGGGTTGCGGGCACGAAATAAAGAACAGCGGTTCGCTCTTGAACTATTGCTTGACCCCAAAATAACGGTTGTTGCTCTTGACGGTCGCGCCGGCACGGGTAAGACCGTTTTGGCGATTGCCGCTGGTCTTGAGCAAGTCGTTGAGCAACATCGCTATGAACGCCTCGCTGTGTATCGGCCCCTTGTCCCAGTTGGTCGCGCAGATGTTGGTTTTCTGCCGGGTGGACTTGAAGAAAAACTCGATCCTTGGATGTCGGCAATTCACGATGCAGTGGTTGCACTAACCGACGACAGATCAAGCCGAGATGCTCGAGGACTTATAGATGACCTTATTGATCGTGGTCAATTAACACTTGAGTCGGTAACTTTCTTGCGCGGTCGAAGTTTGCAGGCCCAAATCGTGGTCGTCGATGAAGCCCAAAACCTTGAACCGACGACTCTTAAGACAATTTTGACTCGTATCGGCGATGGCACGAAAGTGATATTCACCGGTGACACCAGCCAGATTGACGCCCCTTACATGGGAGAATCAAATAACGCTTTAGCCGTATTGGTGCAGGCTTTTGCTGGACAAAGTTGCTTTGGACACATCACCCTTGAAGCCTGCGAACGCAGTGAAGTTGCCAGTCTCGCAGCCGAATTACTTTAAAGAATTTCATCACTGAAGTTTGAAAAAATATTCTCAAAAATTAGAGAAATAAATAAAAAATAGGTTGACAACCATCACCAACTAGGCATACTCTCCACTTAGTGCTAAAAACACGGGATTCTGCTAAGTGCGACCCGAAGATTGAACGGGCCGTGTACGTCGTTGCACCAGACCAAAATGCGTCAATTCAGTCGGAGAGATTAAGCGAAATTCTTGACTGGGGTCAATTAGCAAACTGCAAAGGAAAAATGAAACTATTCTTTGCTCCCATAGCCGAGCGCCCACAAGCTCGAAGCCGCCGCGAAGCAAAAGCACATTCGCTTTGTGCGATGTGCGCTGTTCAAACAAATTGTTTAAAGTTTGCACGCGAACACCATGAACTTGGATACTGGGGAGGAGAAAACGAAGAGCAACGTCATCTTGCTGGCTTTAAAGTTTCTGCTCCAATCGGTATCAGAGCACACCACGATCGCAAGGCCTGACAAACACTAGTAACGCTGACTTGCCTGTGGCTGGCGTGTCATGAATGAAGACATGAAATCAGCACCCAAAAACCCAGACTCACTAGTAACAAATTTTATTGAACTGATTCAAGGACACCATCTCACAGCAGCTCTCGAGTTGGTTTCAATCGACTGCGAATATGACAATGTGCCAATCACTAAAGTCTTTGGTCGAGCAGCAATTGAACAAACCTTGGGTGGATTTCTCGCCGAGTGCAGCGCATACGAGTGGTTGATCCACCATCAGGTTGCGAGTGGCGATCTAGAGCACGGCGTCGTAATGAACGAGCGTACAGATCGATTTGAAATTGATGGCCGATGGGTAGATCTAGATGTTGCAGGTTTATTTGTAATCAGTGACGGAAAAATTGCTTTGTGGCGAGATTATTTTGACCGTGAAATTTTTACTAAAGCACTTGCCGCGAAATAACTCGCGTTAGTACAACACGCATTCGCTACATTGCCCTTAATGATTAATGATTTAGCCAATAAATCACTCGAAGAAATTCGATTTGCCGTTGTTGATACCGAAACCACCGGCTTGTCTGGCACTGACGACTATGTCCTGCAACTTGGAGTTGTCATCGCTCGGTCTGATGGCACAATCGAAGATCAATATGAAACATTTGTTCGACGCAATTTCTGGAAGCCGGGCAGACTCGGCGCTTTTAAAGTACACGGAATTACACGACGCAATCTTTGGCGTGGCATTTCTCCAAACGAGATGCTCGAGCGACTAAATGATTATCTTTCTACGACAATTTTTGTCGCGCACAACGCCAAGTTCGACATTGCATTTCTGACAAGCGAAGCAACTCGTGCAAACACCTCTATTAATTTAAACGGGCCGCTTGACACGCTGAAACTTTCTCGAGCACTTGACCCAAAGCGCTCGCTCTCACATCGTCTTAAAGATGTAACGGCACGATACAACATAGTTGTTGCCCGCCCACATGACGCCCTTGCTGATGCCCTCGGGACTGCGCTTGTTTTGCCACATTTATTACGCGCTCACAACATCACGACTGCCGAGCAACTCAAAACACACTTCGGCGCCTAAGTTATTTACTCGAACCACCTGCTAAATAGCGGGTAAGAACTTTTTGTGCAGATAGTTTGCCCAGGTTTTTAAACTCAACAGGTTTAATTACTTTGACCCCATTTCCGGCACGCAACAGCATCCGACCCAGCCATTGCTCAGAAGTTATCGACATCGTGATATCAACGACATTGCGGTTGTTGATCTTTTTATTGACTCGTGCGATATATGGATACGACTCAACGATCCATCGGGCTGCCGGCTCAACACGCAGCGTTACTTGCTGCATCGTTGAGTCAAACCACTGCGAATCACTTTCAAAAACTTGTTCTAATTCATCGAAAATGCCGACTGCTGTAAGTCGCTCAATTCGATCAACTCTAAATATACGATCCTCGCCGGACTGATGATCGTCGGCGGCAACATACCAATGACCTAAATCTTCGAATACTTTTCGTGCAGTGATTACTCGTTTTGAACGCTTCTGTGACGCTGGTGAGAAATACTCAATATCGTGTCGTTCGCCAGTGGTTGCTGCATGGCGAAGTTCTTTTACAAATTTGGTATCGGGAAGCTCAATTTTTATCGTTTCGGCACCCAACGGCATTAGTGGTGCGAGTTTGGCTAATGCAGTTGAAAGTGGGCCTTTCTTGTCTGCACCAGGCAACTGCAATGCAGTCTGAGCCATCACTGAAATCGCAAACAACTCGGCAGTGCTGAGTTTTAACGGGCGCGAAAACACCAATGGAACTTCGGCTATGACCATGCCGTCGTCCATAAACACATCAATAAGCGCATCGGGGCTGTATGGCGGTACGCCACAAACGGCAGCCATCTGAATATCGTCCATCAGTTCTGTTTCGGTGAGGCCAAACTGTTTGGCCATCGTTGAAATTTTTACTCGCTTGCGTTGCATTATCCACGGCAACATCACTAGCAATCCAGTAACGCGTTGCGCGGCACTGCGCGGCCCGCGACGACTTGCTTTTTTTACGGGTTTTTTAATTACGAGTTTTTTAATTACGGCTTTTTTGACTGGTTTTTTGATGGTTTTCTTTATTGCAGGTTTTTTAATTACAGCTTTTTTGACTGGTTTTTTGATGCTCGCCTTTTTAGATTTCATGACTTACCTGCTGCAAATTCTTCGAGCCACGCAATAACTTGCTGACGAACTCGTGGCGGCGCAAGTACCTCGGCACTCTCAACCATCGCAAACAACCACAATCTAAACGCCGACAAATTTCCACACGGGATAGAAAATTCAACACTTCCATTGGGGTGCTCTCTGATCACAGCACCATCTCCAAACTCGTTGCGGACTCCGGCGGCTAGTGCCCTATCGACAAGCACAGTTGCCGTTGTTTCTTCTCCGTCACCTGCAGCCAACATTTGTTTTTCAGTCGGCACTGCGGCTGCAACATCAAACCCACTTGGTGTTTTAAATGCTCGAGTTTGACTTGAAGCGACTTTGCCTTCAATCCGGTCGACCCGAAAGACTCGTTTGTCTTTGCGCAAATGATCAAACCCAATGATGTACCAAAATCCACTTCGAGACAGCATTCCGTATGGGTCGACCTGGCGCTTTTCGCCTTTGTATTCAAAATTAAGAGAGCGTCGTTGCATCACTGCGTCGGTGATCGCACTCATATTTTGGTCGACTAATCCGATGTTCACGCTTAGCGAAGTTGACTGCATCGCTCGTTCGCCACCGAGCTTCCAAAGTGCTTCTTCACCATGTTGTGCCCCAAGATGCACTGTCGCCACTGCAAGTTGCAACGCAATACGCTCTTCTTCAGAAAGCAGTAAGTCACTCAGCTCATAGTTTGAACGATTAACCCAATATGTAACTTCACCTGCTGCATCTCCACCCAAAGTTTTTGTCTCAATTGGAATTCGCATTTCGCGTAGCGCGGCTTTATCGCGTTCAAAAGCAGCGCGGGCTGCTTCGTCGCCATCTGGATATTGCTTACCGAGTTCTTGGCGAATCTGACGCAAAGTCAACGGTCGATTACGGTCAACTAATAAAGCAAGCAGATTTAGCATTCGCTCGGCTTGCGATATTCTTATTGTCATAGACCCATAGTAGGTCGTTTAACTATCGTCACCGACGAACAGTAATTAGTTCTTTCGATGCTGGCGATACAAATCTATAAGTCTTTGGGTTGACCCGTCGGGTTGATCTTTCGCGCGGGTTTGACTCGGCGCAGATGAACTTGCTGTCTCGTTTGATAGTTCGCTTGATAACTCGCTAGCGAGCGATTTACCTAGTTCAACTCCCCACTGATCAAAACTGTTTATACCAAATACGACACCTTGAACAAACACTCGGTGCTCATACATCGCAATTAATGCACCGAGAGTTCGCGCAGTCATTACACGCGCGAGCACCGTCGTTGACGGTCGATTGCCCGCCATCACTCGGTGATTAATTATCTCCTCGGAAGGTTGCTCTAGACTAATTTCTTCAATCGTGCGCCCAAACGCCAAAGCTTTTGATTGGGCAAACATGTTGGCGATAAGTGCGTCGTGTGCCTCGTGCTGTTCATGGACAGGCTGAGAAAAACCAATGAACTCAACAGGCACAACATCTGTGCCTTGGTGCAACATTTGAAAAAATGCATGTTGCGCATTCGTACCGACTCCACCCCAAACAACTGGAGATGTACGCATTGCAGTTGCGCTTCCATCAACCTGAACCGATTTTCCATTACTTTCCATAATCAACTGCTGTAAATAGTTGGCAAGTGACCGCAATTGGAATGCGTACGGAATAAATGCCTGACTCGTGTGACCGAGCACGCTGAAATTCCAGACATCTATTAAGCCAAGAATCAATGGGACATTATTTTCTGGCGACGAGTTTTGCATCTGGTCATCAACTGCGCGCATGCCAGCCAGAAACTCATCAAAGACATCAGGACCAAAAGCAATCATCGGCGCAAGACTCATTGCAGACGAAATTGAAAATCGACCACCGACCCAGGGCCAAATATTAAAAGAGTTTGCAGCAATTACGCCAGCCTTTATTGCACGTTCGGGGTGTGCCGAGACAACGACAAAGTGATCAGCAAGAGTCTTGTCGTTTCGTTCGACGCCAAGTTTTTCGGCAAGCCAACTTTTAGCGATCTTCGCATTTTCCAGCGTCTCAACGGTATTAAAAGACTTTGAGCAAACGATAAACAAAGTCTCGCTAGGGTCAAACTTTTTCAATACTGACTCAATCTCATGGGCATCGATATTGCCAATGAATGTACATTCAACTGCCGTTTCGTAATTTGGCGAGAGGGCATCAAAAATTAGGGCAGGCCCAAGGTCGCTTCCACCGATACCGATACTCACAATTTTTTTAAACTTTTTGTCGGTTCTTATTGAGTTGGCAAACTTTCTGAGTGAATCTAACTCTGTGTGGACTTGGGCGATCACATCTACCCCGTCAACAATCAAAGTCTGCTTTTTGTCTGCTCGCAGAGCAGTATGCAATACAGCCTGCTGCTCTGACCAATTAATTTTTACACCATTTCGCATCTCGGTGAATTGCTCTGTGATCTGTAAATCCTTTGCCAGCGCCAACAGATCGTTGAGCACCTGATCGTCAATCAATTGCTTAGAAAAATCAACATATATCTCGTCTTTTGAATCCCACAGTGTGCGACTAAATTTCACAGAGCGAGTCGGGTCTTGACTAAACAATATTCGCAAAGATGTATCACTCAATCGTTTGGCATGGGCCAAAACTCGTTGCCAAACTTTTAGCGACTCTTCGGCCATTGAATAAAGGCTACTGACTAGGGTGAATGCTCGTGTCTAAGTCTTCTCAACGCCTCGGTGTCGCCTATGGATTAGGCGCGTACATCACGTGGGGGTTGCTGACCATCTACTGGAAATTTCTAAAACAATTTAATGCATTCGAACTAATTGGCTGGAGGATTACTACTTCGTCAATAATTTTACTAGCAGTAATTATCTACACTAAAAAACTTCGAAATTTATTGACCTCGTTGCGCGATTCAAAACTACGCCTACGAATTGTGCTCGCCAGCGTCTTACTTTCAATCAACTGGACAACTTATGTTTGGGCAGTCGTTCACGAAAATGTGATTGAAACTGCCCTTGGCTATTTTATTTCGCCACTACTCACGATGATCATCGGGTTCATCGTTTTGCGCGAACCAATGAGATCAGCACATCGTTTAGTGATCGCACTTGCAGCCATCGCAGTAGCGATACTTACTTACGCCTATGGGCGTCCGCCATATTTGGCGTTGATTATCGCCATTTCGTGGAGTATCTACGGCTATCTAAAAAAACAGGTTCCACTTTCAAGTCTTGAAAGTCTGACATCAGAAGTCTTTGCGCTTTTGATTCCTGCGATCGGAATTTTGGTGTGGGGATTCAACCGCGCCGACAGTGTGCCCAATAATGCTTCAACTATTCAGTGGGTATTTGTATTGTTCACCGGATTAATGACTGCAGTCCCCCTACTTCTGTTTGGTGCAGCCTCGCGACGAGTTCGACTCAGCTTGCTTGGGCCATTGCAATACTTGGTGCCAACTTTTAATTTTTTTCTTGGGTGGTTGGCTTACAACGAAAAATTAGACGCCACTCGCCTCGTCGGTTTTGCTTTCGTTTGGCTCGGATTAATTATTTTGGTAGCAGACTCGCTGCGAGCATCTAAAAATAACTAGCGACTAGACGCTGGTTGAGACACGAAAAGCCGCACCAGTTAAAAGTAACTTCATCGAATTAACCAATTCTTTTGTACGTCGCGCATCTTTGTAGACCATGTTGAATCGGCCTAATCCAGATAGCACCACTGTCAACATGTCTTCAAGCGATTGAGCAGATATCTGCTCGCTAACTTCGCCGCGACTAACTGCCTTTTCACAAACCTCTAACAGAATTCGACCGATCCGACCACTCAAAGGAAGTACCGCTTTCTTTACTTCTGGGTGGCGGTGGGCTTCAGATGAAACACTCATCACGAATGCGACGACTGCTGGTTCGCGCACTGTCAGTGCGGCAAGTGCATCTACCGTTTTCGAAATGTTCTCCGAGAAATCTGCATCTTTACTAATCGCGTTTTCAATCGTTTTGCAAACAAGATCTTGCACATCGGTAAACACGGCGACATACATTTCTATTTTCGATGGAAAATAGTGATAGATCGCGGCTGTTGTAATCCCAACGCTCTGCGCGAGTTTTTTATTAGTTGTCGCGTCAAAACCATCCACAGCAAAAGATCTTCGGGCTTCAATTAACAGTCGTTGGCAGGTATCTACACCCACACAATTTATTGGTCGACCTAATTTTGACATCGCCAAAATAATACTTAACTAACCTGCCATCAACCGAGTCAGAGCATCTGCTAGTTCGACAGGGCGATCTCCTTGTATTGAGTGCCCCGCGCCGTCAACAACGATCACTTGAGAGTTTGGCTTGCGACGCAAAAGTTCGGCAACATCTGCATCATCAACAACAGGTGAAGTTCCTCCACGAAAAAGAGTAAATGGGCACTTCAAATTTGAGATGACATCCCAAAGCGCAGCCAGTCGCTCAATGCGTTGAATTGAGTCTTGCGGTGACGGATGAGTTGAACGGTCATATCTCCACTGCCAACTACCGTCTGCTTGCTGCTTGGCGTTGTGCAAAATTCCACGACGAAGAGAACTTTCTGATCTCGTCGGGTTGTGCTCAATTGTGCGCGCTAATAGATCTTCAAAACTTGCGAATGATTGTGGTCCGTTGACAAAATCAGTAATAGCTTTAGCCTTCTGCGAATTAACTCCTGGCGTGATGTCGACATTTGCAAGCGTCAAAACTAAGTCGGGGCGCTGACCAGCAAGCGCAAGAGTAGTTAATCCGCCTAGCGACATGCCTACTACGAGACGCGTTTTTGGTGCCCAGGTTTCAATTGCAGTGGCAACATCAGGCGCCAATACCGAAGGTTCGTAGTTTCCATCACTGCGCCAAGACGAGTGACCGTGTCCTGGTAGATCAATTGCAATCATTGGTACACCCATCGCCAGCGCGACCGTGTCCCATGTGTGTGCGTTTTGCGCACTGCCGTGGACAAGAGTTAATTCTGGTGACTGCGTACCCCACTTCAATGCGCTCAGAGTTCGACCGTCAGAAAGTACACACGAAATGCGTTCTACATTTGGCTTCGCTGAAGCCCGCAATTCATATTCGGAAATATTTTCTCCGAACATTGCAAACTCGTCGTAGTCGATCACAAACCCTCGTTATGGCGTAGTTGTTGTTGAAACCAAATTTGTTGCGGTTGATTTTGCAATCGTTGTTGTTGTCACTGAACTAACAATGGTAGTTGCGGTTGGCAAAAGCGAACTAGCTGATTGCCCGCCAGGCAGACTCGTCACCGTTGGCAAACTTGTCACCGTTGGAATCGTTGTGTAATTTGGGTCGGGCTTGTCATATGGCGGAACTGGTGAGCCGTAAACCTCGGGCTCTTTATTTCCGTCGAAGACATACACTCGATCTCCATATTTCACTAACGCCGGAAAATACCTTGCAACTGACATCGGGATTCGAATACAACCGTGTGATGCTGGTTTGAGTGGAACAAGAATTGCTCCGTGCACTGCGATGTTGTAATTGAAATACACAGGGTTATAAAGCGAACCTAATTTTGTTTCCCGCATTCCCGTGCGACGATTATAAAAGTAGAATATTCCGCCCGGAGTAATCGCCTGGCCACAAATACCGCGCGTGACTTGAGTTGCTGTGTCGTTTCCTTCCTCACCCGGGTCAATTTTGACTTCTTCACACCATTGCTCTCCTGTGCCAGACGAGATGTGTGTAATTAAAACTGGCTCTTGATTTGTGAACACAATCATTAGTTGTTGCGGTAAATAAACCTCAACATGTGTAGCCGAATCTGCTTTGCGTTGTGGTACGAACTTCAGCGACGTTTGCATAATCGACCAAGTTGCAGGAGTGAGAATTCCAGTCGCTTCTTCGCGAGGCACCCCGAGCACCAATTTTTCAAATGCCCACATTGCCTGCACTGTGTTCTGACCGAACATCCCATCAACAGGACCTGGATCAAAATGCAAATCTTTGAGCCGTTGCTGCAGCCGCAATACATCATCACCTTGCATCCCTGATTCGAGATTGCGACTTAATGGCACAGTTAATGCTGTTGCAACAGTCGAATCTGTAACAACCCCGAGATCATTTGCGTTGTTGTCTTGCTTATTTGCTTGATTTTGTTGCACGCCAACCGCAATAACTATCGCCAAGACCACCAACGCGAGAAGTGCCGGTCGCCAACGCTCAAACGTTGACGCGTTATATGACGAATTATTTGGTCTGTTCATTTTGCTTGTTTAAAACTAGCAGTTGGTCATTGCGAAACAGAGTGAGGCTTTATTGAATTCAATTTCTTGCGCAATCCAAATGCCTCTCGTAAAATTTTTAAAATAACCGTTGGCGAACTCAGCGTTGACACACCTCGAGTTCGAGGAAAATAGTCTACGCCAAATTGAACAACACTCAGGCCAAGTTTCTTTGCGCTAACTATTAGTTCCGCATCGATAAACGAGCCTTCACTTTCGAGAACAACTTTTTCAAAAACTGACTTTCGGCAGAGTTTGAATGCGAAATTAATATCTCTGAATCGAACACCAAATAAAACTCGCACCAAGAAGTTATAAAACATCGAGTACACGACTCGAACATACCCTTCGCCGGTTCGGTCAAACCGATACGCGCTTACGATATCTGCTTCATATTGGCGCATCAGACGCAATGCATTTTGAACTTCTCGCATATCAAATGGCAAGTCTGCGTCGGTGTATAAAACGACATCACCAGTTGATGCCGCAAATCCAGATTTGATTGATCCACCTAATTTGCGATTCGTTGGGTGGTGAACAACTTTAATTCGGTTGTCACGTGCTGCTGCTGAGTCAGCGAGTTGTGGCGTTGAATCAGTCGATGCATCATCGATAATCACTAGTTCATATTCGGCAATCACGCCGGCACTAATTAATTCTTGACACAAATCTTGAGCGGCGTTCAAAGCGCGTTGCAAGTACTGTTCTTCGTTCCACATCGGGAAAAAAACGCTCAATCGTTCAAATTTCACCTGCAACATCGTGAATACAGGCTATTGTCATTTACTATGTCGTTGCCACCACCATCACTTCAAAACCAATCAACGCCTGCTGGGTCACTGACTCGCCAGTGGACGATTGCAATAGTTGCTACACAACTGCTTATTGCCGGGGCACTTCTCGCGGTGGCGGTCTCATCAAGGTCAATTGGCAAACCAACATGGTGGCTCGGATACGAACATCAACCTGCTTTTTTTCTGCTTTGGCTTCTGCCATTCATTGCACCCGCAGCCATAATTTTTGCTGCATTTAAATATTCGCGATTGTTGCCATATGTTGGCTTAGCCTCAACCCTACTTTTAGGGGTGACTTCTGGTTTTGATATTTCACGCACACCTGGAGTCGCAATCTGTGAAATCTTGCTAACCGTTTGCACTGCACTTTCAACAATTGCTGCACTCGCAGGGCGTCGTCGTTCAGTAACAACTGGCATATAGATCTTGAGTATTAAAAACCTCTCGGTTTCAAGCCGTTGCGATCTGTACCGTTAAGTCGTGGCAAAAAAAGATTCAGGCACCGGCAACTCTGGCTCTAGTAGTACTGGCACAAGCAGCTCCGGCGGGAGGGTCTTAACTTCGCTTCCAAGTGGCGAACGAGTTGGCATTGCGTTTTCTGGCGGACTCGACACTTCTGCTGCAGTCGCGTGGATGCGCGAACGCGGCGCTTTGCCTTACGCATATACGGCCGACATCGGCCAACCAGATGAAACAGATCTTGAGTCAATCCCCGAGCGCGCAAAAACTTACGGAGCAGTTGCCGCCAAACTTGTCGACTGTCGCGAGCTTCTCGTCCAAGAAGGCTTAATCGCATTGCAGTGCGGTGCGTTTCACATCACGACTGCTGGCAAAACATATTTCAACACAACTCCACTGGGTCGTGCCGTAACCGGAACATTGCTTGTGCGCGAAATGAAACATGACGGCGTAGACATTTGGGGTGATGGCAGCACATTCAAAGGTAACGACATAGAGCGTTTCTATCGTTACGGATTGCTCGCTAATCCAAATTTACGAATCTATAAACCATGGTTGGATGTTGACTTCGTTCGCGAAATGGGCGGTCGCGCCGAGATGAGCGCTTTTTTAACTGCGAAAAAGTTACCGTATCGCGATTCGGCGCAAAAGGCATACAGCACTGATGCAAATATTTGGGGTGCAACACACGAAGCCAAGTCACTTGAAGAGTTATCGACGAGCATGCACATTGTTAAACCGATAATGGGTGTGGCGCACTACGACAGCTCTGTTCAAATAGCCACTGAAGATGTCGCGATTCGTTTTATCGATGGCTGGCCAGTCGCCCTAAACGGCAAAGAGTTTTCGTCGCACACTGAATTAATACTCGCTGCAAATGTGATTGGTGGTCGACATGGCCTGGGTATGAGCGATCAAATCGAAAATCGAATCATCGAAGCCAAAAGTCGCGGAATCTACGAGGCGCCAGGCTTGGCACTGTTACACATCGCTTACGAGCGATTGGTGACTGCAATTCATAATGAAAACACAATCGAAAATTATCGCACGATGGGACGCCGACTTGGCCGATTACTTTACGAGGGTCGATGGTTCGATCCGCAATCATTGATGTTGCGCGAATCGTTGACGCGTTGGGTCGGCTCACTAGTTACGGGCGAAGTGACAGTGCAGTTGCGACGCGGAGATGACTATTCGATCATCAACACGACTGGCGAGCACTTCACATATTTGCCAGAGCGACTAAGTATGGAGCGTGTTGAAGATGCGCCGTTCGGGCCACTCGATCGAATCGGTCAACTAACGATGCGCAACTTAGATATTCAAGACACGCGCGAAAAACTTGAAATCTATCGCCAGGCCGGCACCCTCGACGCAAACACTCTTGCGTCAGGCGCTCTCACCGAACTCGAATAAAATCTTCGCTACTAGCGATTGACAACGGCGCGGGTGATCGCAGCGGCAAGCGCAGCGCGCTCACCCATTTTTGAAACTTTGATGTATTCGCTATCGGCATGCGCGCCACCACCACAAGCACCAAGACCATCAAGAGTGGGCACGCCAATGGCTGCAGTGAAGTTGCCGTCAGAGCCGCCGCCTACTGCAATGCCCTGCAAGTCTGTGATGCCAATTCCATTGGCAACGCTTTGCGCTACTGCATAAAGCGTCGTAGACGCCGACTCATGCATCGGCGGACGATTGATTGATCCACTTACGCTGATTGTTGCGCCAGCCACAGTTGGTTGCAACGCACCAAGCGCAGATTCGACGCGCGCTTTTTCTGAAAGAATATTTACACGGACATCGACCGTGATCTGTGCGGCCGCTGGCACAACATTTTCTGTCGTACCTGCTGTAGCAATCGTTGGAGTAACAGTCGTGCCGATCTCGGGCTTAGCGATCGCCGCAATTGTTTGTACTTGAGCGGCGAGTTCAATTAACGCGTTAATTCCTTTTTCGGGTTCAAGACCGGCGTGTGATGCTCGACCAGCAATATCAACGCGAAATGTGCCAACACCTTTGCGCGCGATCTTCAACGCGTCATCATTTCCGCTTGGTTCGAACACCAACACATTGCCAGTTGCCTTGGCACGCTCTTCAATTAATGCGCGCGATGCGTACGAACCAATTTCTTCATCCGCTGTAATCAAAATCTCCGCGTGATACGCCTCGCGAATCTCGCTCAGTCCATAAATGGCCTGAATGATGCCGGCCTTCATATCAAAGATGCCAGGACCGCGCGCGATGTCACCGTCGATGCTGAACCCGCGCTTGGCCACCGTGCCTTTTTGAAAAACAGTGTCGTGATGACCGACTATCAAGACTTTTGTGTCGTCGCTGCCCTTCCAGTGCACGTGCGGGCCTTTGTTGCTCGCAATTATTTGTGGGGCTTTGCCAAGTACTTCGGTCATCACTTTTGCCAAAAACTCGGCACTGCGTTGCAAAAGTTCCAGCTCGTTAGATGGCGACTCAATGTTCACGAACTGCTTGACATGCTCGAGCATCTGCGCAGTTCGCGCATCGAGGTTGGCGCGCAACTCGCTTGGTGTCGGTGTCCCAGCAGGCAGCGCCATAATTTCTATTCTACGACATAACGCCTTGCACCTTTGAGTAAATTCGCTTCATCTATCATGAATAAGTGGTCCAATCATTCGACAAGAGCTACTACGCAAAGAATGGGCAGCAAGACGATCGACCAGCACTCGGCTGGTACAAACGACTTGCACAGAAATATCTAGACACCAAACACTTACTTGACTTTGGTTGCGGTACTGGAACACTAATTTCACGGCTTTCAACAATTGGACAAATTGACGGTTTTGAAACATCTGAATTTGCCCTTGATCGCGCAAAGATTCGTAACCCCATGTCAACGTTTTACTGCCAACTCGAGCGCCTTCCAATTAAAACATTTAGCGCTGTCATATCAATCCATGTAATTGAACACATCAACCCATCTGATTTAGATCAAGCAATTGAAAAACTCACTCAATCACTTATTCTTGGCGGACGACTGATGATAGTCACACCGCAATTTAATGGATTTGCACACAAAAGATTGGGCATTAATTGGGATGGTTTTTCAGACGATACTCACTGCAACTTAATGACTACTGCAAATATCCGTCAACTACTTTTACACCATGGATATGAACCAATCAAAGAGTTGACCGATGGCCCCTGGAATGGTCCATATTTCACAACACTTAAACTTGAAAAACTTCTATTCCAAATCCCATGTGCGCTACAAGTGTTCACCGGACTCAAATTGATGCCTTTGAGCTTTGGTGAAAGCTACGTGGGAATCTGGAAATCAATTAAAGAAAAATAGTGTGCCCGGGATCGGACTCGAACCGATACAGCGCTTTCGCACCAGGGGGGTTTAAGCCCCCCGCGTCTACCATTCCGCCACCTGGGCAACCCTTTCAGGCTACGCGCGTTTGGGTCGCATCAGGTAACAAATGTGCCTCAACACTGCTCCATAGAACTGTTCTGGCGTTCTCGGCGTTACGACCAGTTAGTTGATTAGCAGCCACCACACCTTCGACCATGTCGCTGAGCACCGCCACAAACGGACGCCCTCGCAACAACACCGACACGACAACACGGTTATTAAAACGACGCAGACTGCGATCTACGCCAACGATACGTGGCGGACTGCGAAACCCTGGGGGCCGCAACCCGTGCCGATGGGCTTGGCTTGCGAGAATTCTCGCCGCACTTGCAAACTGCGCGTAGTGCGTTGAAACGAGATTTGAGTCGCGCGAATTTGCGAGCGTTGTATCTTGAGAATTTCTGCTCGTCATGACGCAGATTATGGCAAACGGGTATCGCACGGTTTTCGAGCACGGTTAAATATCCCTAAACACCCATTCTGTAATGTAACTACGTCATGTCAAACCAAGAATTAAACCCGATGCAACAACAAGTTGTCGATGTTCTCGGTAAACCTGCGGGCTGGGTGCCACTCCCACTCACTGTTGTTACAGCCGTGCGCGATCAACTCGAAACCGCACTCGCGCCGCTCGCCGCAAAATTATCCCCTGATCAACCTTTATATGTGAGCAAAGGCAGTTTGAACACAGTGCACGGTTGCGAGGCGCATTTCATGGCGTCACTTGATTCATTCGAATGGACAATCAGCAATGTTCGTGGCACCGTAATGCACAAGGCGGTTGAACTTGCGATTAATTGGCGCGGACATATAGAACCTGCAGACTTAGTCGAAGAAGCGCTCACCCGTTTAGAGGATGAACAGAGTCGCGGCCCGAGCGAATTTATCGCCCAACTTTCATCTGGTGAGCGTGCACAGCTTCGAAGCTATGCAGTCGATCTATACACAAAGTTTGAAGAAAGTTTTCCACCACTCAAAGCTTCATGGCGCCCAGTCACAGAAAGTTCTGCACGAGTTGAACTTTTCGGTGGACTAATTTTTCTATCGACTCGTGTCGACTTAACTCTCGGCGGCCCTGGCAGCAAAGTGATCATTGACCTAAAGAGTGGTCGTATCTATTCAAATCATCGTGAAGATCTGCGGTTCTATGCCTTGGTCGAGTCGTTGCGCTCTGGTCAACCGCCGCGACGACTGGCAACATATTCACTTGAGTCGGCACGAGCCGACGTCGAAGAGGTCAGCGAAGGTGTCCTGCAATCGGCAGTGCGTCGCGTAATCGACGGTGCAAACGCAATTTACGAATTAACTAGAGAAAGTCGCGAACCACAGTTAAACGCTGGTGCACAGTGTCGATGGTGCCCACTCAAAAATAACTGCGAAACAGGCAAGCAATTCTTAGAACGAGGCTTTGAAGACGACTAGCTGATTATTTGACTAGCTGACAAGCCAGCCCGCCCGTTTGTTATTTAGCCCCGACCCATGTTTGGGCGCTTGCCATGGTTGGCTTTTGAACGACGCATACGAGCTTTTTTCTTTTTAGTTTTCTTAGACATGGGCTTATTCTAGTTGGCGAATTTGCGCCATCGGGCTCGATTACCAGAATACGGGGTGCCGTCGGCGCTTGTTTTTGAGCAAACATAAACCAAAGACTTATATGAACCGAGCCCATCAACTGGCGCGCAATATGAACCAGGGCTGATGTCTTTGGCTTGACTTGA
>CAMAWU010000024.1 GCA_945862025.1 Ferrithrix thermotolerans DSM 19514
GACGATCAGATCTGCATCAACGATTATCGCACCGCGGTCGGCGAGCAACCTCGACACTTCTGATTTACCACAACCAATTCCACCTGTGAGTCCAATGAGAATCATTTGAGACTCACTGTAGTTATTTTTGGTTATTGATACTCAGGTAACTAGTCAGCCTGCACTTGGTTCATCAGAAGCTGAAGCGACTGGTGTCTCTGCTGGTGACTGGTCGGTCGTCTCTGGTGTGACAACGGCATTTGGATCGAAAAACTCCGCCCATGCAGATTCGCGAGAGGAATCATCACCACTCACCCAGTTGCCCTGCTCATCAGTTTGAAACTGCCCACGATATTCTTCGGCCAATTCGCCACCTTCAGCAGCTTGTTTAATTGACAAACTAATTCGACGTCGAGCCAAGTCGAGATCAATGATTTTCACCCAAAGTTCTTCGCTTGGAGTGACAACTTGTTCTGGCGCCTCAACATGATGTGTTGACATCTCCGAGATGTGTACGAGACCTTCAATGCCATCGCCGACTTGAACGAAACCACCGAATGGAACGAGTTTTGTGACTCGACCGTAAACAAGTTGTCCAACTTGATGGCTTGAAGCAAATTCTTGCCACGGGTCTTGTTGCGTTGCTTTGAGGGACAAACTGATTCGATCTCGTTCGCGATCGATTTCAAGAACCTTGACCGAAACCTCGTCACCAATTTTTACTACTGCGCTTGGATTGTCAACATGCTTCCATGACAATTCCGATACGTGAATCAAACCGTCCATGCCACCTAAATCAACGAACGCACCAAACGCAACAACACTTGAAACTCGGCCAGTTCGAACCTCGCCAATTGCAAGGTTCTCAAGGAAATCGCTTTGACTACCCTTTTGATTTTGCTCTAACAACACTCGTCGTGAAAGCACAACATTGTTTCGTTGACGATCGAGTTCAAGAATTTTCGCAGTGATGCGTTGACCAAGGTACGGTGCCAGGTCGCGTACACGACGCAACTCAACAAGTGACGCTGGCAAGAAGCCGCGAAGACCAATGTCTACGATCAAACCACCCTTAACGGCTTCAATTACGACACCTTCAACTGTTCCATCACTATTTTTGATGGCTTCAATATCGCCCCAGGCACGCTCGTACTGAGCACGCTTCTTTGAGAGCAACAGCCGACCTTCTTTGTCTTCTAGGGTGAGAATTAGAGTCTCAATTTTTTCACCCAATTTGACGATCGTATTTGGATCGGCATCTTGACGAATTGAAAGTTCGCGATTAAGAATTACACCTTCGGTCTTGTAACCGATCTCTACGAGAACCTCATCGCGAGTAATTCGCACAACGGTTCCGGTTACTAACTTTCCTTCTTTAAGCTCAACCATTGTTTCGTTGATTGAGTCTGCAAACGAAACATCTCGTTCAGTCACTTTTCGAGGGGTGTAATTTCCTTCGGCATCGAAGGTTCCCATTGCGGGAGAGGACATAATTATTTGATCGGTTGACACAGTTGTAACTTTCGGCGGATAGGAGAGGCGGATAGGACGGTTCATACTACCCGAAGGCGCACTAGTTAAGAGTGAAAATCAGGCTTTCGCCGATGCCCAAGTATCCCCCCATGCAAGGTTCACCACCAATGGAACATTGAGTTCGGCGGACGAACACATCGTGTCGCGCACAAGTTTTTCGACTGCGACTTCTTCGCTAGCAACTGCCTCAAGGATCACCTCATCATGAACCTGTAGGACCAACTGTGAAACAAACCCACCTGACTCTAAAGCCTCGTCAATTCGAACTAACGCGACCTTAAAAATGTCGGCTGCCAAACCTTGGATACCCGAATTCATCGCTTGACGCTCACCGACCTGTCGAATTCTAAAATTGGGGTTTTGCAATTCAGGGATTGATCTTCGGCGACCAAATAGCGTCTCGGTATAGCCACGCTTTCGGGCCTCTTCGACAGTTTCGTCCATGTACTGCTTAACTCGTGGAAATGCGGCGAAATACGCTTCCAAGATTTCACTGGCTTCGCTGACTCCGATCGCTAAACGTTGCGCCAGACCGTATGCCTCCATTCCATACGCCAAACCGTATGAAACCATTTTGGCTTTTGATCGTTGCTCGCTAGTCACTTTAGAGATTGAGACACCGAAAATATTTGCCGCAGTCATATTGTGAACGTCAACATTATTTTTGAAAGCATCAATCAAACCGGGATCGTTTGCCAAATGGGCAATGCATCGCAATTCAATTTGATTGTAGTCAGCAACGAGAAAACGCGAACCCGCGCACGGTATGAATGCCGTTCGAAAAACTTTACCTTGCTCACTTCGTATCGGAATGTTGTGAAGATTTGGCTGATCACTGCTCAATCGTCCAGTGCGAGCAACCGTCTGATTGAAAGTTGCATGAATTCTGTTATCAGATTCAACAACAGAAAGTAGACCTTCGCCGTATGTCGACCGCAGTTTTTCAACCTCGCGATATTCAAGCAGAGGCTCAATGAACTCAGGCCACTGACCTCGCAGTTTCTCAAGAGTCGCAGCATCTGTAGATGGACCAGTTTTATTTTTCTTGCCTGGCGTCAGCTTTCTATCTTCGTAGAGAACCTTGCGTAGTTGAAGCGGCGAGTTTAAATTGAATTCACTTTTAGCAACACTATGAAGGAGTTTGGTAAGTCGCAAACATTCTGCAGTCAAGCGATCGTTGATCGATCCCAATTGCTTACGATCTATTGCTACACCAAGATATTCCATTTTTGCTAGAACTCTTACCAATGGGTGCTCAATATCTAGATACAATTTCAAAAGATTTATTTTCGATAGCGAATCCGTCAGTAGTTGTGAGACGAGCGCTACACCGAGTGCCGCATTGGCGCAACTAGTTATTACACCTGAATCAGTTTCAACGGCATTGAAATTCAACTGACCGTCGGCGCTTTCTTTGCCTGTTGCTGCAAACCTCAGATCCAAATAACGATCAACGACATCATAGATTTCATACTTTGCTTCTGACGGGTCGAGCAGGTAAGCCGCGATGGCTGTATCCAAGACCATGTGTTTTAAATCAATTTTGAGAGCCAACAAACTTCGCAACAGGGGCTTAACATTGTGTCCACGAAATTGCCATTGATCCAAGAGAACTTTTTTGACATCGGCATTTACGAGCAACAATTTATTAATCCAGCTGACTTCGTATTTTGACGCATTGGTGACAACTGCCAAACCAAGTAACTCAGACCTACCAGCGTCACCGACCCATGCCGCTGCAACATCACTGATCTGGTTGACTTTTAATGCTTCGCACGCCGCACTGGGCGAATCGCAAATTTTTACAACCGCTGTGAGGTCACTAGCGGGAACACCTGATCGATTTATCGATTCTGCATCGAAGTTTTCGTCACTGCTCTGGTTGAGATCAATCTGGAAATGTTTCAACGCTTCTAAAAATCTTGTGTTCATGGTTCGGAACTCAAACATCGCGAACATCTTCTTGACTTCATCCATCCGAGGACTAGGTACGGAATTATGAATATCAATTGTTACTGGCGCATCCCGACGCAATACCATCAGTTCCGCATTTCTAATTACACGTTCTCGATTTTCGTGGAGTGCCTGTTTGAGTTTTGGTGTCTGCTCATCGGCGTGGTCGAATACATTGACAAGATTCAAATATTTGTTGATCAGTTTTGCTGCAGTTTTTTCGCCGACGCCGGGCACTCCATCTAGATTGTCGCTCGGGTCTCCACGCAGTGCTGCGTAATCTGCATATTGTTTTGGCGTGACACCAGTTCGTTCGAAAATTCCGGCTTCGTCATATAACGCATAGTCACTTACCCCACGCTTGTTGTATAACACGCGAATATTTGGATCGCTAACCAGTTGATAGTTATCGCGATCGCCAGTGACAATGATTAAATCGTCCTCTGATTGTTCAGCTTTCTCAGCAATAGTTGCAATTAAGTCATCACCCTCAAAACCGGCTGCGTCAATCGCAACAACGCCCATCGCATCCAATAACTGACGAATCAAATCAAGTTGCTGATACAGAATATCTGGTTGTGCTTCGCGCTGAGCTTTATATTCTGGAGCAGCAACGTGACGAAAAGTCTTTTCTTTGCGGTCAAAAACGACGATCACTCCGTCTGGTTTATGATCCCTCAACAAAGTCAGCAGCATCGAAGTGAAGCCATAAATCGCGTTGGTAACTTGGCCATTTGCTGTGATCATGTCTGTCGGCAACGCAAAAAACGCGCGATACGCCAACGAGTTTCCGTCGAGCGCCATCAATTTCATAACAAGAAACTAGTCGGGTTTGCATCTACGGGCTGACACTTTTATCAACGCACAACAAAAAACTCACTAGATTTACGGTCGAAGAATTCCGGAGATAATTCGCTCGGCGATCTCGCCCATTTTTACTCGCTCACTCATTGCCATTTTCTGAATATATGTGAAGGCGTCATTTTCGGTCATTGCGTGCTTGTCGATCAGAATTCCCTTGGCACGATCCATGAGTTTGCGTATCTCAAGTTGGGCGCCGAGTGCCTCAACCTCTCCTGTCAGAGCACGCATCTCGGCGAACCTAGCAATCGCCAATTCAATCGCTGGGACTAAGTCTGACTTTTGAAACGGCTTGACGAGATAGGCCAATGCGCCTGCATCACGTGCTTGTTCAACTATCTCGCGTTGGCTGAAAGCCGTCAACATCACGACAGGACAAATCTTCGACTGAGAAATCAGTTTGGCTGCTTCGAGTCCAGACATTACTGGCATCTTGATATCCAAAATTGCGACATCTGGTTGGTGCTGAGTCACAAGTTGTACGGCCTCATCTCCACGACCACAATCGGCTACAACTTCATAGCCTTCTTCTTCAAGGGTTTCGCGGAGGTCTAGTCGAATAATCGCTTCATCCTCGGCGATAACAATCTGAATTGCCACGAATTAATTGCCCAACTTATCAAGTAGCTGATCTTGATGAATTTGCTGCTCAGCAATCTTGGCTACAAGGTGATCATGGTGGCGTTGCATCGCTTCTAGATGTCGTTGCGCCTGGTGATGCTCAAGTGCTGCATCAGGTGTCTCAGCGACCATTGCCCTGATCTCTTTTTCTTGAGCGTCGTCAACAATGAAATCGAGTTGTTCTCTAGTAACTCGCAGGTCATCGCTCAATTCACGAATCGTTTGAGTCCCCCGTTTGAGTCGACGCTCGACAAAGCGATCACTGAGATTATTTTCAGTCATATATATGAGTGTATGGAACAACACTTGGCGCTAAGTGCCCGGGATGGGAGTCGAACCCACACACCCTTTCAGATAACGGATTTTGAGTCCGTCGCGTCTGCCATTCCGCCACCCGGGCTTGCGCCCCTATCGTATCTAGTCAAGGTCTCTGCGATCGCCTTAAATTCTTCTACGATAGAGATGACAATGCTTGCGTTCACGTTTCCTGGTCAAGGGTCTCAAAGACCGGGCATGGGTCTACCTTGGGTTGATCACGAAAGTTGGGAACTCGTTGGCGAAGCCTCTGCGATCGTCGGGCGAGATGTCGGTGAACTTTTGCTCAATGCCGATGCCGAGACTTTGAAAGACACACGCAATGCTCAACTAACCACTTTCGTTTCAAGTCTGATGGTGCTGGATGCTGTCGAGCGACTGGGCGTAGAGCCAACCCTCTGTGCTGGGCATTCGCTCGGCGAATATACAGCGCTAACTGCAAACGGCGCCCTAGGTTTTGATGACGGTGTTCGACTTGTTGTTGAGCGAGCAGCCGCGATGCACGAAGTTGGACAATCCTCACCAGGTGTCATGGCGGCTGTACTTGGACTTGAAGACGAAGATGTAGAAACAGCCTGTCGTCGTGCCGATAGCGATGTGTGGGTAGCTAATTTTAATGCACCGGGTCAAGTAGTTATTGCTGGCTCACCCGATGGGGTTGCAATTGCAAGTGATCATGCAAAACAGTTGGGCGCAAAGCGCGTGATGGCATTGCCGGTTTCGGGGGCGTTTCACACTCCATATATGAGCGGTGCTCGCGATCGGTTGCGAGACGCGATTGCTCTTGCAAAACCGAGAGATAGCGATGTGCCGATCGTTTCAAATGTCGATGCTAAACCGCATCACCACGGCAGCGAATGGTCGACTTTGCTGTCGGCACAGCTATCAAGCCCAGTGAGATGGAAGCAGTGCTTACAAACGATGTCTGAAAACGGGATTACTAAATTCATCGAACTTGGTCCAGGTGGTGTTCTAACTGGAATGGCCAAACGCACGCTAAGTGCAGCGCGCACTTTGAGTATTTCTACTCCTGATGAGCTCGACAAATTAATTGAATGGATCGGCGATGCAAAAACGCCGTCACCAGAACTGCATGAGGGAGAGCACCTTTTTGCTGTTGAGCGTTTAGTCGTTAGCCCGAGCGCTGGCGTATTTACTCCTCTGTCATCCTTGCACGATGGTTCACGAATTAAAGTAGGAGATGTGTTGGGAATGGTTGGGGGCAACGAAGTGAGATCGCTGTTTGACGGAATTTTGCAAAACTTCATCAGTGTTGACGGCGAACGCGTCACTGCGCATCAGCCAATCGCCTGGCTTCGGACAATTTAGGTTGTATTAAGTGCCGATAGTTCCCAAGACAGCTGTGAATGGCGCAATCACCGGATGGGGTCGAGCGTTGCCCGAAAAAGTTGTTACAAATAGCGAACTCGCAAAGACGATGGATACATCCGATGAGTGGATTCGTGAGCGAACAGGTATTGAACGCAGACACATCGGTGGCACGACAGCAAGTTTGTCGATTGAATCTGGTCGAAAAGCAATTGAGATGGCAGGCGTTGACCCTTTAACAATTGATGCTCTGATTTTGGCAACGACTACACCCGACAGAACTGTGCCCGCAACAAGCGCAACAGTACAACACGGATTAGGTCTTCGTTGCGGGGCGTTTGATGTGAACGCTGCATGCTCGGGATTTGTCTACGGTCTCGTAACCGCGCACGGACTGATTGCGATCGGCATGAAAAAGATTCTTGTAATCGGAACCGATACTTTGTCTCGCATTACCGATTGGTCAGATCGCAACACTGCAATTCTTTTTGCCGACGGTTCAGGCGCAGCAGTCGTTGAAGCAGTTGACGGCCCCGGACAATTACTGGGATGGGATATAGACGCCGACGGCTCCCTAGAGGATCTTCTTTATGCGGAAATCGGTGGCACATTGCATATGGAGGGCAAAGAGGTTTTTCGCCGTGCAGTGCGAATCATGGTCGACTCGGCGCAAAAATCATTAAAGGCTGCTGGGTTAACAACTAGCGATGTCACACTCGTGGCACCGCATCAAGCAAATTTGAGAATCATTGAAGCGGCATGCAAGCGTCTAGATATTCCGATGAGTAAAGCTGCATGGGTAGGAAACGAAACTGGAAACACTTCGTCTGCGTCAATTCCTTTGGCATTATTCGATGCAGCCGACAACAACCGGCTTAAGACTGGCGACATTGTGTTGCTGGTTGGCTTCGGAGCCGGAATGACGGCCGCTAGTGCGGTCATAAAATGGAAACAACCATGAGTCGTGTTGTGTTAATCACTGGGGGCGCAAAAGGAATTGGACTCGCCTGCGCAGCACATTTCGCAAGTCTCGGCGACAAAGTCGCGATCACTTACAATTCGACAAAACCAAGCGGTGATTTTTTCGCAATTAAATGCGATGTTACTTCTCAGACAGAAATTGATGCCGCTTTTACTGCAGTCGAAGAAAAATTTGGACCGGTACAGGTATTAGTTGCCAATGCAGGGATCACAAAAGATCTATTGCTTCTGCGAATGAGCGAGAATGATTTCACAACCGTGATTGATGCAAACCTCACGGGCGCCTTTCGAGTCTGCAAACGCGCGACTCAAGGGATGTTACGCGCGCGATCTGGTCGGATAATTTTAATGTCATCTGTTGTTGGTTTGCTCGGTTCTGCTGGACAAGCGAATTACGCAGCTTCGAAGGCTGGCCTGATCGGCCTAGCTCGCTCGTTGGCGCGTGAACTCGGCTCGCGTTCAATAACAGTAAATGTCGTCGCACCTGGGCCTGTTGACACTGACATGATTGCCGCGTTGACAGATGAACAACGCGCGAAAATGATTGATGCTGTCCCTCTTGGTCGCACAGCCACTGCTCAAGAAATAGCAGGCGTCGTTGGATTTCTCGCATCGCAGGACGCTGCGTACATCACGGGCGCAGTTATCCCAGTCGATGGTGGTTTAGGGATGGGGCACTAGACTCTTCGTATGGACCAACAACTATTTGATCGTTTTAAAAAATGTGCTATTGATGTCTTAGCAGTTGATGCTGGCAAAATTACTCTTGAGGCGAAATTCAAGGAAGACCTCGGGTCTGACAGCCTTGATCTCGTCGAATTCGTGATGGCACTTGAAGAAGAGTTCGGTATTTCTGTGCCAGAAAGTGATCTTGACGGTGTTGACACAGTCGGCAAGGCATTTAATCTCGTCACTTCGAAAGTTTCTTAACTTTCTAGCAATCTGAAAATATGCAAGGCGCTGGACATCGAATAGCAATTACTGGTTATGGCGTGGTGGCCACGTGCGGAATCGGAAAACAAAACTTTTGGGAAGGTCTACTCGGGCCTGGTCTTAATGGTTCGCACACCGTTGAAATTGAAAACTGGGATGCAACACCGTATTACGCAGGTCCAAAAGAAATGCGGCGCGCCGATCGGTGCGAACAATACGCGATTGCGGCCGCACAACAAGCATTACAGCAATCAGGTGACTTGCCTTACGATCGCTCGCGTATCGGAACGATATTCGGGACAGGTATTGGTGGATTGCGAACATTAGAAGGGCAAGTAGAAGTTCGGGTTGCCAAGGGCAAAGAACGCGTCTCACCATTTCTAGTTCCAATGATGATGTCAAATGCTCCGGGCGCTGCAATTTCAATGCGTTACGGCTTTCAAGGACCTTCAGAAACAATTTGCACAGCATGTGCTGCGGCAACTCACGCACTTGGCTATGCGGCCCGACAAATTGCGTGGGGCAGGTGTGACGCGGTGCTCTCAGGTGGTGCAGAGTCTGCTGCGACTATCACTGCTGTTGCAGGTTTTGAAAACATGACAGCACTTTCAACGACAATGGTCAGCAAACCATTTGATGCAACTCGTGATGGTTTTGTTTTTGGAGAAGGGGCTGCAGTATTTGTTCTTGAACGCTTAGACCTCGCGGTAAAACGCGGCGCAAAAATTTATGGAGAAATTCTCGGAGCAGGAAGCAATGCAGATGCGCATCACATCACCGCTCCATCTCCTGGTGGCGTAGGCGCTATCGCGTGCATGAAACTTGCTTTAGAAGATGCAGGCATAAATGCTGATCAAATTAAGCAAGTCAATGCACACGGAACATCGACACCACTCAATGACGCTGCGGAAGCACATGCAGTTGAAGCAGTATTTGGCTCAAACAATCCACCAATGACATCAATTAAGGGCGTGACCGGCCATCCACTAGGTGCCGCAGGTGCTCTTGAAGCCGCCGCAGTGCTCCTTTCATTTGAACATAAATTAATTCCGCCGACAGCTAATACAACTGTTGTCGATCCAGAAATGAAAGTCGACATTGTTACTGGCAAGGCGCGAGCGTGGGAACCAGGTCCGACGATTTCTAATAACTTTGGTTTTGGTGGACACAATGGCTCAATAATTATTGCGCCGTTCGTAAATTAAATTTTACGAATCAACAACCACAAAGAAAAGTTCGCACTGGCAAGCAATTTCGTTGTTAACCGTTGCAACGCCCGAACCTTTTCCTGCTCGAGCAGACATCTTGGTAAGCGTTATTGACATTTCAAGCGTCTCGCCTGGTACCACCTGTCGTCGAAAACGCGCAGAATCGATCCCACCAAATAATGGCAACTTATTTTTGAACTTTTCATCACTAAGAATCGCAATTGCACCGACTTGCGCAATCGCTTCACACATCAACACACCAGGTAATGTCGGCCGTCCAACAAAATGCCCAGCAAAGAAACTCTCGTCTCCCGTAAGCCGCCACAAACCACTTGCACTCTGACCTGGACTGAGTGCGGTGATCTGGTCGACAAACAAGAACGGCGCTCGATGCGGTATCAATGACGACGGTGTTGGAAATTCGCTCATTGTTCGAGCGCTTCAAGCAAATTAGTTGGCGTGTCTTTTGGCGAAATTTTGTACCACGCCTGTTCGATTTTTCCGGTTGCACTGATTAAAAATGCCGAGCGCACTATTCCCATATATTCACGTCCATACATCGACTTCTTTTGCCAGACTTTATAAGCCTTGGCTACAACATGTTCAGTGTCGGCAAGCAACGTGAAACCGAGATCATATTTCTGATCAAACTTTAATTGCTTATCTGATGCGTCTGGGCTGATGCCGATGATCACTGTCTTTCCAATGTCTTTGCGAATATCTCGCAACAAACACGACTGCTGAGTACAACCCGGAGTATCTGCTTTTGGGTAGAAATATATTAGAACTCTTTTTTTTGAAAAGTCTTTGAGCGCAATTTTCTTTCCATGCTGATCTAACAACGAGATTGCTGGAGCCTTACTGCCGACCTTTAACATGCTTTAAATTTAGCGTGCAACAACAATTGGTTGGTCTATGGCGGATCGAACTTCAGCAACATAATGCCCGACTGCATCTGGACCGTTATCTAGAAGTCGACGCACAACCGACGCACCTTGAATAACTCCATCGGCTACCGCGCATGCCTGTTGAGCTTGAGCCGCATTCGACACACCTACGCCAACCAAAACAGGCACATCGGTGACTTTTTTAAGTCGAGTTGCCATCGAAATCGCCGTAGTTGCCAACTCTGACCGTTCACCAGTTACACCGAGCAAGCCGACTGCGTAAACAAAGCCGCGTGCACGGGCAACAACTCGAGGCAACCTTGCGTCCGGTGCTGTTGGCGCTGCCAACATTATGGTCTCGATGCCTGTTTTGTCAGCAGCAGCGCACCAATCGCTTGATTCTTCCAATGGCAAATCTGGAATTATCGCTGCTACCACACCCGCGTTTAAAAGATTATTTGCAAAGCGTTCATGTCCAGCACGAAATACTGTGTTGTAATAGCACATCACAATTAGCGGAATTCTTACATCAACACTTCGTAACTCATGGAAAATTGAAGTGGGCGTTGCCCCGTCACGCAGCGCTCTTTCAGATGCTTGTTGAATCACCGGGCCATCCATAACTGGGTCAGAAAATGGAATTCCTATCTCAACCGCATCAGCGCCATTTGCGGCAGCACTGCGAATCGCATCGATCCAGCCTGTCAATCCACCCGTAATATATGGAACTAGAATTTTTCGTGAAGATGATCGCAAGTTGCGAAGGTGTGTTTCAAGAACACCAAAATCACGATTCGGCGAACTCATTAGCCCAGCGAATCACCGAGAATAGTCATCATCTGGGCAACATCTTTATCGCCACGGCCCGACAAATTCATTAGAACCGTCTGACCTTGAATTTTTGGGGCTTCCTTGGTGATCCATGCAACAGCGTGCGCGCACTCAAGCGCGGGAATAATTCCTTCGCTGCGTGCGAGCAACACGAAACCAGCGATTACTTCATCATCAGTAACACTTGGATATTCAGCACGACCAACAGACGATAAATATGAGTGCTCTGGTCCGACGCCTGGATAATCTAGACCCGCGCTAATTGAGTGCGCCTCTTGTACCTGTCCGTGTTCGTCTTGCATCAGGTAACTCTTCATACCATGAACGACCCCAGGCACGCCTCGACCAACTGCAGCGCCACCAGCGGGCTCAACGCCAACTAAACGCGTGTCGGCATCAATAAAGCCCGAGAAGATCCCCATTGCATTGGATCCACCACCGACACAAGCCACAACAAGATCTGGGTCATCACCATTGCACATCGCTTTAAATTGTTGTCGTGCTTCTTGACCAATCACGCTTTGAAACTGACGCACCATATACGGGTATGGATGAGGTCCCATGACCGACCCAATCGCGTAATAACTAGATTCAACTGTTGCCACCCAGTCCCGCATCGCTTCGTTAACAGCGTCTTTTAGAGTTCGACTACCCGAATTAACTGCTTCTACTTCTGATCCGAGAAGTTTCATTCGGAAGACATTCAGCGATTGTCGCTCAACATCAACCGCGCCCATGTAAACCTTGCATTCAAGACCCAGCAACGCAGCCGCTGTGGCAGATGCAACGCCGTGCTGACCTGCACCAGTCTCGGCGATGATTCGTTTCTTACCCATCCGCTTTGCAAGTAGCGCCTGTCCGAGCACGCTATTAATTTTGTGTGAGCCCGTGTGATTAAGATCTTCACGTTTAAGAATTAATCTGATGCCCAACTGGGCACCGAGATTATGGCACTCAGTTAAAATCGAGGGCCGACCGGCGTACTCGCGCAACAAATCATTTAGCTCAGTGCGAAAGATTGAGTCACTCCACGCCGAGTTAAATGCCTGCTCTAACTCTTCACAGGCGGGCACCAATGTTTCTGGAACGAATCGGCCGCCGAACTCGCCAAATCTGCCATCCGCGCCAGGCGTTAGCAACTCTCGCGGAATCGATTTGCTTGTCATTTCAACAACTTACTAGGCAAAAAAGAATTTGTGACCGAATTAATCATGCTCGTGCATTTGCGATGAAATCTCGAATCTTTGAATAATCCTTGATTCCTGGCGTTGATTCAACCCCTGAGCTGACATCCACACCCCACGGTGAGGCAGTTTTAATAGACGGTGCAACATTAGAAACCGTCAGCCCACCAGAGAGAATTAGCCGCACGTTTGGTGGTAACTCGCGCAACAAAGTCAAGTCATAGTTCGTACCAGACCCCGGATTTGCAGAGTCGACCATAATCATTTCCGTCGCAAATTGATCGGCGTTCCTGGCATCAACAGAACCAGCAACAACTGATTTCACGACGAAATTAATCGCACTGGCAACTTCAGCAACCTCTTGAACCGACTCTTGACCATGTAACTGCGCCCCAACAAGTCCGGCTTCGGTAATTGTTTTGATTATTTGTTGTGAGTTTTGATCACGGAAAACACCAATCGTTAGAAAATTCTTCGGCAACTGTTCTACGATCTGGCTTACCGTTGAAATTGATACTTTTCGTTTTGATTCGGCAAAGATAAACCCAATCGCGTCAGCCCCGTGTTCGACTGCGCAAAGAGCATCTTGCAATCTAGTGATGCCGCAGATTTTGACAAACATCTAAACGCGCAAGTCTTTTACGCTTGCAACAATGTCCCCAGAAGTTACTAGCGACTCGCCTACCAACACAGCGCTATAACCTGCGCTTCGCAATGCCTGCGCGTCAGTTCGTGTCTTCACACCAGACTCGGCAACTTTCACGATTCCATCAGGCATCATCCCTGCCATCCGAACGGCTCGTTGGTGATCAACTTCAAAGGTCTTGAGATCCCTCTGATTCACACCAATTATTGTTGCACCAATTTCAAGCGCAGTCGCTAACTCAGTCTCGTCATGAACTTCTATCAGTGAATCAAGTTTTAAGTCAGTAGCGAATTCATAAAACTCATGCAGTTCGTTACGCGAAAGGGCTGCCGCAATCAACAACACACAGTCGGAACCCATGATTCGAGCATCACAAATATCTTTCATCGAGACGGTGAAATCTTTTCGCAAAACTGGCAAGTCGACGGCGGCGCGAGCCTGCTGTAGATCGTTTACTGATCCACCAAAAAATTCTTCATCGGTCAGTACCGATAGGCAACTTGCGCCACCGTTGCGGTACTGCAGAGCAATATCAGTTGGATTTAAATCGTGATTTAGCGCTCCCCTTGAAGGCGATCGTCTCTTAATTTCGGCAATTACTGCAAGACGGTTCTCAGAGTCACGCTGTAAACGCTTGGCAAAACCCCTTACAGGTTCGGAATTTTTCGCCTGGTTTGTTAAATCGATGAGTTTTCGCGCATCAACAGACGCCGCAGTCCGATGTTTTTCGAGAATCTTATCGAGGTACAAAAATTAGATTCCCTTGCCACCGATCGGCGTTAGAAATGACATCTCTGGGGCTCCATCCACGAATGGTGCGAGGCTTTTTGACCACGCCCTGAAACTCGCAGCACCGCTGTGAGCGTCGGCACCTGCTTTATCAGCATAAATTTCGAAGAACCAGACAACATTTGAGTCAACAGCATCATGATGGAAACTATAAATAGTTGTGCCCGGTTCACTCTTTGCACTCTCGACACCCTGTAGTGCGATGGCCGTAAACGCATCGCGCTGACCCTCTTTGATCTTTAATTTTACAACAACTGCTATTTGTGACATTTGTACTCGCCTTTCGTAATTGATACTTAATAACCCAATATTGATTGAAATTCACTCAGCAATGTATCAATTGAGACACGATGTTGATTGGTTGTATCTCGTTCTCGAATTGTCACCGACTTATCATCTAATGAATCAAAATCGACCGTGACGCAATACGGTGTCCCGATTTCGTCTTGTCGGCGATAGCGCCGACCAATTGCTTGAGTCTCATCAAAGTCGCACATATAGCGAGTGCCTAACATCGAATAGATTTGTTTTGCAAGAGGCATTAAGGTCTCTTTTTTAGATAATGGCAGCACTGCGATTTGAAAAGGTGCAAGCCTTGGATGAAGACGCAAGACTGTTCGCGGTTCATTGTTGACCACATCTTCGTCATAAGCGGCAAGCAAAAATGCCGCCATCGTGCGATTCACACCCGCGGCAGGTTCAACAACAAAAGGCACATAGCGCTCATTCGTCGCCTGATCAAAGTATTCAAGTTTTTGTCGAGAATGCACTGCGTGTTGCTTCAAGTCATAGTCGGTTCGTTGTGCAATTCCTTCGAGTTCACCCCAGCCCCAAGGAAATAAGAATTCAATATCGCTTGTACCAGCAGAATAATGTGAAAGCTCGTCTTTGGCGTGCTCACGAATTCTCAACATCGCTTGTGGAATGCCGTAGTCGATGTACCACTGCATTCGAGTTTGGCACCAGTATTCGTACCACTTCGCGCTCTCACTTGGTGGTACAAAAAACTCAAGTTCCATCTGCTCGAACTCACGGGTCCTGAAAATAAAGTTTCCCGGAGTGATCTCATTTCTAAAACTCTTGCCTACTTGAGCAATCCCAAATGGCGGCTTCATACGACTCGTTTGCAGCACATTAGCGAAATTGACGAACATGCCTTGCGCTGTTTCTGGACGCAGGTAGACAGTCGCACCCTCGCCTTCAACTGGCCCAGCATGAGTTTGAAACATTAAATTAAATGCGCGAGCGTCTGTAAAGACGCATTTGGTTTTAGATTCTGGACATTCACGAGCTTCTAATTGATCTTCTCGAAATCGACGCTTACACACTGTGCAGTCAACTAACGGATCACTGAAATTACTGAGGTGGCCACTCGCTTCGAAAACTTGCGGTGCACCGAGAATGGCTGCGTCAATCAACACGACATCATCGCGCTGCTGAACCATTGATCTAACCCATGCATCTTTGACATTTCGCAGCATCAAAGAACCAAGTGGACCATAATCGTACGACGATCTAAATCCACCATAGATCTCGCCACTCGGATAAACGAATCCGCGACGCTTACAGAGGTTGACTATTTGATCAAGATCTTTTGCTGGCACGCGTTAAGACTATTACAAGGTGAGCCCGTTTAGCGTTCGGGATGTTCAAAAACTGCCACCGAACGTAACTTGCGTTCAAGGTGGTGCTCCATGCAGTGCGTCGCCAAATCTGAGACCTCTCGAGTTGCTGAACTATCTGGTAAAGCCAAAACTTGATTTAATTGTCCTCCCACAATTTTGCGAATTAATTCAAATGCCTGTTGCGACAAGGTCGTACCAGTTCGACATTCACGACATTGACCACCGCCCTTGAAAAGATCAAAGGCAACCAATTGATCGGTGCTCGCACCGCACTCAACACAACTGTCGACGTGTGCGCCAACGCCTTCAACGACTAATAGTTTGAAATAGAAAGCAGCCAAAACTAATGACGAATCATTATCGGCAAGCCAGGTCAATGCGCCAGCCAACATTTTGTAAAGATGAACAGTTGGCTCCCTGTCCATACCGAGTTGGTCTACGGCCTCAAGCATCGCCAAGCCTCGTGTCAGTCGATCTAAATCGGTGTACAAACCCCGTGCAGAACTAACTAAATCAACTTGACTGACGATGTCTAAATCTTTGCCCGAGGTTGAAAGAAGTACATCAATATGGCTGAGAGGTTCGAGCCGTGCGCCAAACTTTGACGAAGTCTTGCGAACACCTTTTGCAACTGCTCGGACTTTGCCGTGGTTCTCAGTCATCATCACAATTATCCGATCGGCTTCACGCAAGTCATACGTCCGCAACACAACAGCCTTATCTCGATACAGACTCACGAATCGATACCGCCAAAACGACGATCGCGCCTCTGGAAATCGTCAAGAGCCATTTGAATATGTTCGACATCGCATTTCAGCCAAGAGACATCCAGAAAAACAAGTTCGCTATAAGCAAGTTCCCAAACTAGTGATTTCGGAATCTTGGTTGGTGAACCCAAAACCAAAATTAGGTCAGGTTCGCCGGAAGCAGGAGCCATAATCGTTGCCGCTAATTTTGCTTCATCAATTAATTGCGTGCCACCTAGTTGCGCGACTGCATTTACAATTCTCTGTTTACCGTCTGCACACGTGTCAACCACAACCATCAATCCCGCATCGGCAATCACTGCGACCTTGTCTCCAGTTCTTTGACCTCCACGACCAGAAATTATCGCATCGCAGATTGCCGTCGTGTTGTTCGGCGAACCTTCACCTCCGTACGGACAAATAGTTAGATACCTGATATTCACATCACTCACTGCTCGCACCAAAGTATCTATCTGAATGTTCCATTGTTCTGGGCTCGTATCAAGCCATTGAGCAACAGTTCCGGCACACACAAGTACATGAGACAAATCTCCAACTTGAATACCCTTGGTGTTAGGCATAGTTCTATTCTCTCACTAATTTTGATTTGACAAGGCGTTTCGCACGGGACTTCCTGTTCAAATTGTCCTGCGAAACATAACTTTAGTGTTTCGTCAAAAATCTATATTCCTCTAGGTCTTTCAATCGACAACCCGTATTAGTGAATATCCCGTATCTTAGTTTGGCGGTCACATTGAGATTATTTTCAAATAGCAAACCAGTCAGTATTCCATTGACTCGAAATGAGTCAATCAGATTTGATTTACTATCGTTTGATTTAAACGATAAGCAGTTGCTGAACTCAAGCGGAATTATTAGCAATGACTTTCCTTGAGAATTCGCGCGAATTATCATGTCTCCACTCGCATTAGTAATTTTTGAACTTTCCGCCTTGACCAGATTTGGATCTATCGGTTTGTAGACAACGACGTTGTCCAATAATGAGAAATCACCGTTATCAATAGTTTCAAATGTTTCGGCCAACGAACCGACTTCATACAGTTTTGTAGGCGAATAGTCTCCGATATTTGGGTTTTTTAACTCAATTAAATAATCATTTTCAGCGAACTGTTTAGGCGGGTACGAGTTGTCATCGCTCAAATCGCTTAGCGGAGATTTCAAATCTTCTGTGCGAAGAAATTTAACTCCTAAGAGACTGTAAATAGCGGCATTTCGATCAACAAATTTATAATGATTTCTGATCTGTGTAGTTTCTGGATCAAACAAATAATGCTGATAAAAATCAAACGACAAGGGCGTTACTAAATGGGAAATGTCATTGATAGCGGGTATTCGCTCTTCAAACAATGCTTCAAAATTAGTATGTTCCATAAGGTCAACTAAGCGACCATTAAATTGGTCATCAGGCAATAAAGCGATTTGCTGGGATAGAAAAGCCTCAGTTTTATCCAACTCCACTTTCAATGGTCGACTAAGCGAGCCTAAATATCTCACCTCACTAATTGTCAAAGTAATAGTGACGACAATAATGATTGGAACATATAACAAACTCGTTGAAATGGTGCTTTTAATTAAAAGTAGTTTTGGGTGTTTTATAAATCGACACAGATACGACAGCACGGTGATCGTTGCCTGTGCAACCGATATTGCGTAAAGAGGGACCAAAAACCACACCAAATAGACATGGCGAGGCCCTAATTCGAATGACCACTGTCTTTGCCAAAGCCGGTACGCAAATAAAAATATAAAGGCAGAAGCCAAGGAGAAATAAAGTACATCTCGTCTCTTTTTAGCAAATAGCCCGAGAATGAAAAATACTGCCATGAGTAAAGACGCAATTTGAGTTATTAGACCATTGCTCAATGGGAAAAAAGAATCAAAGATAAAACTTCTAAAATCTCTAAGGGATGACGGAGCAAATGGTTCTCGAGCGTTCTGAGTTGCGGCGGTATTACGGTAGAACCCGCTCAAATAGTCAACAACACCGGTAATCCACAAAAAGATGCTCATAAAGATTAGCGCCATTGACCTTTTTAGAATTACATCAAACCGTCGATCAACAATCAATTTGGTATAACTTCCAAAACAAACTGACCCGATTAAAGAGCAAGTGAGAACGAGGGTTTGCGTAAGTACCGCACACATGTAAAGGAGCACGAACAATGCCGCAATTGACCAAATGATATTCTGACGAAGACTGCCAACCCCGATACTTTCAACACACATAACAAACAACATGCTGAACAGCAATAGCGATGCTGATTGTGGAACCAATGCGTAATTCTGATTATCAACTAATCCATGAGCATGCGACCAGACAGCGCTTACGGGCACCAAATAGGCGGCAAAAATTGCGACATTTTCTGATGCCATAAATTTGCGCGCAAAGGCGTAGCTGCATATGAAAAGAAGAATTGAAATGATCACGGTTACGAAATATGGGTTGTAAGTCGTACCAAACGCCACACCCATATATGAGACTGGATCAAATTTCCATAAATATCCCTGCTGCAAATTTCCAAGGCCAGATAAAAAATCACCTCTCAACGCAAAAATGTTCGTTGTATCGCGAATCTGATAGCTCGCCATCATCGCTGTGAACCGTGCATCAAAATCATTCAGATCGGTTTTTGCTGAAAAAATAAGAATGTAAAAACTTGAAAAAAGCGAAAAGATCAACGAATGGAGAAGAATTAGTTTTGATTGAAAAATTCTCAAATATGACGTCATCGATGAGCCTTTCGGGTGGTGCTCAAATGCCTGACAATGATAGTAAATACCAGGCAGCCATAGTCGCTCGTTACTCGGATACTCAATCCGCACTTAGTAGCGTTCAAGAAGTGGGTTCAAAGATGGTTCATGTCGCGTGCATTATGGATGGCAATGGTCGCTGGGCACGCAAGCGCGGATTGCCAAGAACCGCCGGACACACCGCCGGCGAAGAGTCGCTTTCGGATGTTGTTCGTGCTGCGTCGAAACGCGAAATCTCTCATTTGACTGTGTTTGGTTTCTCTACGGAAAATTGGGTTCGTCCCCGAGCTGAAGTTAGACATATTTTAGGTCTGCACAAAAAACTCTTCGGGCGGATTGACGAACTCAATGAGAACAATGTCCGTGTTAACTGGATAGGGCGCCCATTTGACGAGCCAGGATCTCGAACGCCTGTTTATGTACAGCGTGCAATTCAAAGAGCAATCGCAGATACATCCGCCAACACTGGCATGGTTATGACAGTTGCTTTTGATTACGGCTCGCGTGCCGAGATTACCCGATCTGCAAAAAGTCTGATTCGGGGCAATCAAACAGTTACGACCGAAAACTTGTCGTTAAATCTCTACGACTCATCACTTCCTCCCGTTGATGTGTTAGTCCGTACTTCGGGTGAGTCACGAATATCAAACTTTTTGCTTTGGCAGATATCTGGCGCAGAAATTTACTTTACCGACCGTCCTTGGCCAGATTTTGATGCTGTCGAATTAGACGCGGCGCTCGCGTTAATCAAAAACTGATTCGCAATCATGACGGTTAATTCTGCTGATCAAGAGATTCTTGATGCACTTCACTTGGTTACAGATCAAATCGCAAACTCTGAAGAACGTCAAGGGCAAGATGAGATGGCGATACTCGTTGGTCGAGCGTTGCGCAATGATAGACATCTGATTGTTCAAGCCGGTACCGGTAC